>NC_012983.1 GCF_000023785.1 Hirschia baltica ATCC 49814 | reverse complement strand
TTTCTTTCTCAACATTTGAAGGAAAAGACGATGGATTGGTCGCCAAAACTTGATTTGCCTTACATTCTCTCTGGGCAAGCACAAAAGCACGTCACGCATAATGAGGCGATTTCATTAATTGATTGTCTGGTTCAAATGACTGTTAAATCTGCGGACACTGCCACACAACCGGAGTATGTGTCTGAAGGTGATATGTATATCCTGCCAGACCAAATAACGGGATCTAAGTGGGAACACATGTCGCCTGCATCTCTGGCTGTTTACACGGGCGGTGCGTGGAAAGAAATAATACCCAAGATCGGCTGGATATGTGCGGTTGTGGATACATCAAGTCTGCTAATGTTTTCCAGTGAAGGCTGGCAAAGTGTTGAACACAATAGTGCCGGTTTAGGAAGTGCTGCCTACAAGGATATAGGAATAAGTGGCGATACCATTCCCAAACTTGATATGCCGGCTGCTTGGAGTGCGGATCACAGTTTTGAAGGATATAGAAATGTCAGTTTCTTAACTGGCAATTCGAAAGGTATTGTCTCTGGCCGATACAATATTGATAGCACGGCATCGGACCATTTTACATTGTCGTGCAATTATGATTTGGGCCAGAACACGTCTGTTCATTCACTACTTGGAAGTGCAATGCTTGAAATTTGCGCCACGAATGGTGCGGATGGGTTTATCGGCTTTTGGGCTGGTGGGCCTGCTTCAACACCGCAAAGAAGGGTGGCAGTTAATAGTCAGGCATTATTTCCAGTAAGTGATGGGCAATATAATCTCGGGCAACCCGCTTATAGATATCAGGATATATATTCTGTGAATGGGGTAAGCATGACATCTGATGCGAGAGAAAAGACGGATCTTGTTAAGCTCACACCGGAAGAGAGGCGTTCAATTGCGCAGATAATGACAGAAGTTGGCTCTTTTAGCTGGCTTAAAGATGTTGAATCCGTTGGGGAAGAAGCTGCGCAGATCCATATCGGTGTTACAGCGCAAAATGTTGCAAAAGCTTTTATCAATGAGGGGTTGGATCCTCAAGATTATGCGTTGTGGCAAGAAGATGTATTTGAGAATGGGGAAACACGGATGGGATTACGCCCCGTGCAATTGCTCTTAATGAGTATGGGAACGCTTTTTCAGGAAATAGAAGAATTAAAACAAAGAAACCAACAGGTTTAAGATATTATCTAACCTTCCAGAAAGAGGTGATTTTCCTTGCATAGCCTTTGCCAGTCTGGCATCTAATTTATAGAAGCTCATGGTTATTGGAGCATATTGGGGCAATTATGATTAGAGAAACTTTTCTTCAAAACTCATCTACTGTTGAATCGTTACTGGAAATCGGGCCAGGGGCCAGTCCAATATTTGCAGGTTCAAGTGTAGAATATTTTGATGTCATGAGTGCAGACGAATTGCGTCAGCGTTTTTCAGAACATGGTGCCCCCATTGGGAACGTTCCAGAGCATATCCATCATGTATCACGTACTGCGAATTTAGCTGATGTCGACAAAAAATTTGCCTTTGCTGCATCTTCTCACAATATAGAGCATCAGCCGAACCTCGTTAAACATCTCCAGGATGTGGCAAATCTGCTTGAAGACAATGGCGCATATCTATTGATCATACCTGACAAAAGATATTGTTTTGACCATTTTGTTCCGGAGACCACGCTTCCTGATATTTTAGGTGCTTATTTAGAAAACCGGACAGTTCATTCAGCGCGTGCTGTTGTGGCTGACCGTATTTTAACGGGGCATAATGATGCGCACAGACATTGGGCGGGCGATCATGGAGCGCCGAAGGGACATTTGTTTTATCCCGCTGCAGAAGAAGAGTGGAAGAAGTCTGAAGGAGGGTATATTGATGTGCATGCTTGGCAATTTACCCCTGATACCTTCACGCGTATTCTTTTCCAATTAAGGGAATTGGGGCTAAACCCGTTTCTCACTGATTTTGTAGGTGAAACACCGCACAATAGATTTGAATTTTGTGCGAGACTCGTCAAAGCGCCGTAAGGTTTACATCTAGAAAAATGTCTACTCAAATAAAACTATCTTTGCCGATGATTGGGTAGACATGAAAATACAGCAAAACCGTTTTTGCGATTATACTATAAATTAGAGCACGGAATTTTATTCAATTTACGTTTACTCTGCACTTGCTTGAATGGCGTGCGCTGCTGAGAAATCCATATATTCTTGTATTGTTTCAGCAGGGGGACCAATTTTGACGATTTCACCATGATGAAGCCAAATAACTTTATTGCAGACATTGGCCAATAGCTCCATAGAATGGCTGGCCAATATGACAATTTTGATTTCATCAAGATAGGAGTTCAGTCTATCTTCTGCGCGTTTCACAAAACTGGCATCACCTGTTCCAAGCCATTCATCTAAGACTAATACATCTGTCGGAATAGATGTTGATAGCGCAAATGAAACTCTCGCTTTCATACCTTCAGAATATCTGTGCATCGGTAGATCGAAAAATTCTTCTAGGTCGGCAAATGATTTGATATCTTCGCGCGCATTGTTGATTTCTTCCGTCGTTGCACCAAGTAATCTCAGAGGAAGTTCAATATTTTCACGAGCAGATAATTCACTGTTTATGCCCAACCCTCTATCGATTAGAGGAAGGACGCGTCCCTCTGCGATAACTTCACCAGAGGAGGGGTGTGCTAGTCCTGCAAGCACGCGCAAAAGGCTGGTTTTCCCTGCACCGTTTGCACCGATGATGCCGAGTCTATCTCCGGTTTCCAATTCTAAGGAAATGTCTTTAAGCGCATGTACTTTGAGCTGTGAGCTATCTTTAGACCCAAAACGTTTGGCAAGTGATATTTTCAAAGAACGGTTTGTGACTTCATAGAGGTGGTACTCAAAATTCACATTTTTTAGTTTGATCGACGCCATATAACAGATGTCCTAATCTCTATGATTAAAAAGAATGGATAATTGAGCAATTACAGCCAAAGGAAGATTTTTTTACGGCTTACAACATCTGTAATGTTTGCCAGAATAGCAACGCCAAGCACGGTTAAACATGCATATATCCAGTTATCGGCCGTTGGGTATTTACCTAGGAGTGGCTGCCTAACAACTTCCATCAAATGATAGAATGGATTGATCAACAACCAGATGGAATCTAACCTGCCTTGTGATGGCATCCAGATCACTGGTGTAAGGAAGAATGCAAATTGAACAAAATTTGCAGTTGTCTGCCCCACATCCCGAAAGCGTAATGTAATGGGACCAAGAAACATTCCGCAGAAAAAACCAAACAAAATCAACAAAATAAAGCCAAACGGCATTAGAAGAAGAGCCGGTGTTATCGGGACACCTGTGTAGAAAAGCACGCAGCTAATTACAAGCCAGTTATGGCAAAAAATGATTACGTTTCTAAATACCATACGGGCGGAAAAAACAGATGTTCGTATGGGCACGGAACGTAAATGTTGCTCCGATTCAATCAATATACCTGTTGCCTCTGAGAGAGCTAGACTTAGATAGCCCCAGATTAGGAAACTGGCACCCAGAAAGGCGAGGTAGGATTTAAAATCGATATCGAAAATTTGGCTATAAAGAAAAGCAATCCCGAAAATCATGATCGCCATAGAGATACTAATCCAGAATGGCCCAATAGCAGATCGGCGATAACGCATTTGAATATCTTGTCGAGCTAAAATCCACCAAACTCTCCAGTTTTGGAAAATGGCGAGATAGCTAGCTTTTATGGATAGGAGAGTTTCAGAAATCAATTGAGAGGCATTGTTGGCGGAATCTGTGTCTGGAATTAATTCTGGTGTTTTTTTCATATTTCTACTCGCCCGCCTGCTGAAAGCTACTTATTTGGGACACACAAACAAATGTCGTTGAACCTATTTGTATTGTCCCGACAGTTCAATATTTCTTTGACTCACATAAAGTTAAAAAAAGCGAACTCTTATTCCCTATCCATTCTAATTTTTATTCATATGCGTCACATTGAATACACCCCATGCAAGTTTTCATATAACTTATCAAACATAAGACAGTTTATGATTCTGTTTTCCACCATATCAATAAGGTGTACCGGACAAATGGTTCGTTTCTATCGGACGCTCTATGGCATTTTGCAAGTGGGTTTTGCCAAAAATACACAATCGGGCTAGATCGTTTCTCTATATCAGGTCTCGTAGTTCGTTTCTGCCTGAAAATTAGTTGAAAATATAGTAAATGCATGGTGTTGGAGAATTGCCCATGACGCGTAAATACGGTTCGTTGAAAAACGCATTCATCCTTATAGGGTTCGTCATGCTGTTTGGTTGTGGAGAGGCGCCTCCTGCTCGTACACCGGATGGAGTTTTTATAGAGCCATTACCAGCACTTGCTTCCTGGGCACATGAATTTCAGGACGCTGATATCAATAGCCACTTCAAATTAGAGGCTGGTAATTGCATTGGTTATTTAGACCTTGTTGAGAGCCGTTTTAAGGGTGAACCTTCGGGTGTCACAATTCGCGGTTGGGCGTGGGATTCAGTTGCCGCAAAGCCTTATGATAAATTTCTTGTTGTTGATGAAAGTGATCAAATAGTTGGTGCCGGATTTTCTGAGGGCAATAGGGAAGATGTGCTCTCCGCAATTGCACAAGTTACACAGCCCGATGTGGGCTTTTTGGCGATTGCAAAAAGAGAAACTGGTAAGCTGAAAGTGTTTGGGGTGTATCTTGACACAAAATCAGCTTGTCAGCTTGGCACGGAAATTCAGTTATAGCCCATTATCGAAACGATGATTGATACTATTCTTCTTCCAAAAGAGTACGGCGTTTGTATTCTTCAAACATCATCGTGCGATAAGGACTAGCTTGGGGCAAATATTCAGCTTTCTCGCACACATCTGACATGCCCTCACACATTGTTTGAAGGTGAAACCTGTCTAGGGGTTGTGCTGTAAATGTTGATAAAATCCAGTTCTGGGATGGTGCCAAACGTGTCTTTGCAAGATCTGGCTTCCAGTAATCTCCAGGATGTATGATCAATCCAACTGCAATCGTTGTGGTGCTTGCAACAAGCAAGACACGCTCTGATAGTCTTGTAAGGCTGGGCGTCATATAGGAAACAACTTTGTTATTCCACGCTAACAAGGTGAGCCATACAAGTGGGAGATACATATAGGTCAAGCGGGATTCGGTCCACTGATAGATAAATGTCATGGTCGCAAAAGCCGACATCAACCCAAGCAAAGCGAGCTGCTCGACGCTGGGAATCCATAATTTGGATTTAAACCGAGCATATATGCCAACGAGAATTGCTGGTAAAAAAGTGCCAAAGGCGAGGGGCCACACACTTGAATAGAAAGACGCCATTCCCAACCCAACTTCCAGCAAAACAAACTGTTTTGGTTCAGAAGCGTGCGGAATGATGGCAGACCAAACAGCCTTACCGCCAAAGACTAAGAGGGTCGCGCTTATCATGGCAAGACCAGCAAATATTGCGGTCGATTTGGACGTCCATTTCAAAAAATAACTAGCTATATAGACAGTAGGGATAACCAAAAACGGAATTAATCCGTAGGTTTGAGTCAGGCCAGCTAATGCAGAGACACAGAGGGCCGGCAAAAGGATTTTAAATTTTTCTTGAAATGTCAAAACTGCAGCATTGGTTGTGTCATTCAGCTTTTCCAACCTCTCTAGCAACAAGACAACACTTAATGTCATGAAAGAAGAGGCGAGGGTGTCACTGAGAATCCAGAATTTATAAAATCCGATGATTGAAAAATACCAAGCCAGCGGGACTAATATTGATACCCAGATCGAAAATCCTTTTTTCCTCGCGAACTCGCCCAATGCATAACAGGTGACAAAAACGGCAAGCAATTGCGCAAACAAAAAAGCGATTCCGTGCGAGCCTAATATATCATCTAGTGCCGCAATGAATACAAAAACGGGTTGTCTCAACACCGGCCAGTCAGAACCATCTACACCGCTGATAAGCTGATTTAATGCCACACCTTGTGTGACCCAATCAAAACTATCATCCGACATATATGCATATGAATTGAAGAAATCGCCTGTCCATAATTGGGCAGCCAAAAACGCATGAAATAAAGCAATGATTGCAGCATTTAGTGTGATCGGTTGAGTGGACCAACTTAGAAAACGAGAGCTTGTCTCTTGAGAGGAACTCACATTGGATATCGACTTGTTCAAGCAATCACCTATTTATTTCAGAAGAGATTTTGAAGAGTGATTCTACATTCCCTAAATGATATTTTTCACAACCATGAATGAGATGCAAACAATTAAATTCCCTCATCTTTAAAAGCGCAAACGCTGCAAATACAATAATATTCATCACAGCACTTGATTGTATCGGAAGTATGCATAGTGAAGTACGTTACGTCGTGAATCATTGCTAAACGTGGTATCGTAAGATGGGGAAGTTTATGTCCAAAGAAGTTTTGGAGATCAAACAAATTGAAGGCATGATCAACTCCGTCGATTTGTCACGCAAGAATTGCTTTACAATTGAAGACGATACCCCGAGTATTCTTTTAAGTACTGCTTCAAATGGTATGTCAGCGGGCCTGTACACGTTAAAATGTATAACGAGTACGCAAGACATTCCGCTCTCTCCACGTGTTTTTATGGAACGCCTCAGCGGAGAAGAGCAAGGCAATGCTCAAATAAGATGTTTAAAAACACGCTATGGGTGGAAAGCAACTTTCTGGATTCCGACAGACACAAAATATCTGAAGATAGCTCTAACTGAAAATAGCGGTGAGTTTCAATTTCTAGAGTTTTCACTCACCAAAGTGTCTAATAAACGCAATGGTTTGGTTCAAACACTTAATTTGATTTCGGAACGCGTGCGTTCGCCCAGACAATTATTTGATAGTGCAGCCAAAGTTGCAAGAGCCATTAAGAATGGCGGAATCAAACAATTAAAAGAAGATTTAGCGACTACGTCTCGCGTTGGTGGACAATTAAATGGATATACAACGTGGATCGACCTTTATGACCAGATCGACGATAAAGATTTAAAATCAATACAAAAAAGAATTGATGAGCTTTCTCAAAAACCTGTGATTTCAATCATCACGCCAGTTTACAATCCAGCTCCTGAACTATTAAGAGCCGCGATAGAGAGCGTTTTAAGCCAATATTATTCTCATTGGGAATTATGCTTGGCAAATGATTGTTCAACTGACCCTGAAATCGCGCGTATTATAGATGAATATGCTGAACAAGACTCACGTATTAAACGCGTGCACAGAACTCAAAACGGCCATATCTCTGCAGCATCTAATTCAGCTCTGGAATTGGCTAGTGGAGAATTCATCGCTTTTCTAGATCATGATGATGAATTGAGTGCCACCGCACTCTACCATGTTGCAGAAGCTATCAATAAAAATCCTTCTTGTCGGTTGTTTTATTCAGATGAAGACAAAATCGATTTAGATGGGAAAAGGCATGATCCATACTTTAAATCTGATTGGAACCACGATCTACTACTATCCCATAATTTGTTTACGCACCTTAGTGTGTATGACAAAGCGCTAATAGAAGAAGTGGGAGGCCTTCGCTCCAAATATGATGGTGCGCAAGATTATGATCTGGCGCTTCGCTGTTCTGCGAGGCTACGAGCTGATGAAATCTGCCATATACCTTTTATACTCTATCACTGGCGGGTCATGCCCGGAAGCACAGCGCTATCTTCAGATGAGAAACCCTACGCTATGCTGGCCGGAGAACGAGCCTTAAATGATCACCTAATAGCGCTAAATATAAAGGCAAAAGCAGAGCTTATAGGTATTGGATTTAAAGTATCCTACGATATACCTACGCCAGCGCCTCAAGTTTCTATCATCATTCCTACAAGAAACAGTCAGAAGCTAGTGAAGCAGTGCGTTGATAGTATTTACAATAAAACAAGTTATCCAGACTTCGAAATTATTTTGGTAGATAATGGTTCAGATGACCCTGAAGCAATCAAGTATTTTCAAGATTTGGAAGCTAAAAATCAAATCAAATTAATATCGGACCCAAGACCCTTCAATTATTCTGCTTTGAATAATTTGGCTGTCGCACAATCAAATGCACCAGTACTTTGCCTCTTGAATAATGACATAGAAGTCATTTCTGACAATTGGCTCGAGGAAATGGTCAGTCTTGTTCTTCAGCCAAATGTTGGAGCTGTCGGAGCCATGTTATATTACCCCGATGACACCATTCAGCATGCTGGTGTTGTCATGGGCTTAGGTGGTCTCGCTGCTCATATTCATGGTGGGTTGGAACGCGGGACACCTGGATATGTTGGACGCGCAGCGCTAAGACAATCTCTAAGCGCGGTCACAGGGGCTTGTATGGTCGTCTCAAGAGACAATTATGAAAAGGTCAGTGGTCTCGATGAAGAAAATCTTGCAGTCGCATATAATGATATAGATTTCTGCTTAAAGCTGCAGGCCATTGGAAAAAGAAATATCTGGACGCCTCATGCTGAATTATATCATCATGAATCTGCAAGTCGGGGATATGAAAACACACCAGAAAAGCTAATGAGATTTCAAAAAGAGGCTGATTTTATGAAGAAAAAATGGCCTGATCAAATCAACGCAGATCCAGCATATTCACCAAATCTAACGTTAAATGACTGCAATTTCTCACTCGCTTTTCCTCCCAGAATTTCAAAGCCTTGGAGAGCCTAAATGCACAATCAAATAGATGAGTTACGTCAATTGTCGGCTCGAATTGGAGCAGACCCACTCCTCGTGCAAGGGGGAGGAGGGAATTCTTCGGTAAAGCTGGATGACATACTCTACGTGAAAGCGTCCGGCACGTGGCTGAGAGATGCATTAGACAAAGAACTATTCGTACCTTTAAACCTAGAAGCTGCACGAGAATATGCGAGCTCAGGCCAAGAAGACTATCTAAGACTTCGTGTAGACGACTTGCCCGGTGGAAACCTCAGACCATCAATTGAAACAGGTATGCATGCAGCTATGCCGCATCAATATGTGATGCACACACACCCTGTGTTCACAATTGCCGCTACAATCATTCAAGATCATGATGTAGGTCATTTCTTGGATGGTCTGCACTGGGCAAAACTGCCATATATAAAACCTGGAGCGGGTTTAGCATCTGCTATTTCAGGACTCGTTCAAGAAAATGCTCCCGACATTATATTGTTGGAAAATCATGGACTTGTCGTTGGTGGCAACAGTCCAGAAGATGTTGAACAGACCCTATTGGAAGTTGAGAAGCGTTTAAGCCTCCCCCAAATGGAACTGAACAAGGATTTTGAAAAATCAGAGATAACAAATGAGCCAGATGGCTATAAATGGTTTGAAAACAAACTTGCTAAGGATGTTGCATGCTCAGGCGCAGCGATGCAAAAACTGACTTTGGGCGCGCTCGTACCAGATCAAGTTGTTTACCTTGGTGGCGCAGCAGTTCGGATTTCAGACATTCACGAGCTTGATGAAATTCGCCTTAATTGGAAGTCGCACTACGGGGTTGAGCCTGGGTTGGTCTTTGTTGAAGGCGTGGGCGCACTCGTACGTGAAGACCTGACAAAAGGTGGTCTAGCGATGGTAGATCTATTATTGCAGTTAGCTATTCATATTCCCGACAATGTCGCCTTGAATACTCTAACGCCCGAGAACCAAATTGAACTTCTAAACTGGGACGCCGAAAAATTTCGTCAGGCTGTCGATGCAGAGAGAAAAGGGTGAGTGGACGAAGGTTTAAATGAGTCTTAGTTCACGCGTTCAAACACGTGTAAATCAATACCTTTTCTTTGACCCTCAATGATTGTTTCTGTCCATTTGTCTGATCTTAAATGGTCAAACGCCCCCAATGAAGCCTGCGCTTCAACAACCACAACTTGGATATCCGCATCCATCTCAAGGGCTTCGAAATTAATCGTCCAACCATTGCGGTGTCTGTTGTTCAGATTAGAAAAGTCAACATATTCTTGCGTATTGAACCCAGAAAGCGCCGCCTGCAATCCACCATAATATATACCGATCTGATAGACCGATGTTACAGAATGTTTGTTTTCGATGAGTTTCCATACTTTTGCTAAATCATAGTGAGCATCTGCTTTAACCGATTGTCCTGGTCCGGGGTGCTGAAAGAAAGACTTTGTTGCAGAATTCAGCACGGAATATGAAAATATATTGGATATAAGCAACGCAATAAGAGGTAATAAAAGCAAAGCCGATTTTACAAATTGGATTTGAGCTAGATCCGTACCAAAAAATTCAAATTTTATGGTGTCTTTAAAGCTGGAAGTGGCGAATACGATTATCCCCGCAGCGACGGCCCCAGCAGCGATTTCCGCTTGATATCTCGGTAAGCCCCACAAAGTTATTTTGGTTGGACCATAAAACACCGCACACGCGACGAATAAAAATCCTATCACTGCCAGAAAGAGCATGGCTTCTTTCGTATTTCGGCTTTTGAAAGTTTGGCCAATAAACATGAGGGGAACCAGCCCTATCACTGTCACCAGTGCGACCCCTGGAATGCCATTTACCAAAGCCGTTGCAAATTGATCTAGCGCAGATGCATCCGAAGTGGCCGGTGTTCCAGCTGAAGCAAAGAGATACGCGCTTAGCCCAGCAAGCCCGATAAGAAGAATTGTACCAGCAATATCTGCTCTATCTGCTTTGGAATCTTTTTGAGACACTTCATAGAGAAGTGCTGCGACGACGGGTATGATCAAAAGGAAGCCAGGAGCGCGTGTCATCGCAGACAACACCGCAATTAAGCCAAGAAAAAGCACAGGCAATTTTTTGGTCGGCTCCGTAAAACTAAGGATACAGAAAATAATCACCCCGCCCAATGCATGCCAAATAGATGATTCGACCATTAGCGAGATCTGAAGCAAACCGGGAATCGTCATGATTGAAAGGCTTGCCAAGAAAGCAGCCATACGGTCCAGCTTGTGGCGCAGTGAAATGAATACACCCGCCCCAACACATAACAAAGCCAAATAGCCAGCAGCTTTAAAGCCAATCGGGCTAATTCCTAAAACTGTGCTGGAAAAGATAAGTGGCAGAAATCTAAGGGGTGGATGTGCATCATATTCAGGAGTGATGGCATGCAAGACAGGAGAGTAGGGGTTTTTAGAAAAAATACCCGTATCAGATGCCAATCCATATCTAAACAGAACAAACGCACCGACCCATGCGAGGCTAATTAACCACCAGCGCGTTTTGCAAAGCTTTGGCACAATCCAGAAAACAATAGCCAACAGTAACAGGAAAGCTAGGTTAAAACCTCTGATCATATATTCAACCGGTAGATCTTTTACATATGTCCAAAGCTCAGGCTGGTTTAGCTGTACATCATAGATCCACATTTGTGCGTATCTAGAAGAAAGCGATGCGTGATAAATAGCATCGGACCAAAGAGCAGCATTTAAAGATGGCCAAGAAATTATGACCATAATCAGCGACCCAACCCCTAAGAGGGCAAAATCGACTTTATCTAATTGAGGTATCTCAAATGATATCTGCGCTTTTTTTAAAGTACTGAGAAAGGCGAGTCCCAAAAGACCTATTGCGATAGCAACCACTTCCAAGGAAGACGACTGCCAGAAACTCTTGATATTGTAAGATCCTACAAAGCAAATAGATGCAGCAATAATAACAGGTATATTTAGCTTGAGCTCAAAACAACGATCTTGAGGTTTAATCATAGCAGCGCCCCGCTCCTGACAATCTAGATGTAGGAAATCTATTGATTTTTAACGTTAGTTTCACAATAGGGCATTGTTCGTCAAGTCATTCAGAATGATGCAAATGTCAGGCTTGATTAAAGCTAAAGCATAATCTCAATTCAAAATTATTCTAGCAGCAATCAATAATTTCAATGAGATAGACGGTCGATTAGCGTCCATAACACTTTCATGGTGTTTTTTTAGGTAGGAACATTGACCTTTTGGTTAACTCCGCTACTGCATTGGAAAACTAGTTAACGTTTGGAAATTAGTCATGCAAATAGTCATTCCAATGTCCGGTTTTGGCGAGCGTTTTCGCCGCGCGGGATACGAACTTCCAAAGCCTTTAATCCAAGTGGATGGAAAATCGATTATTGCCCATGTCATCGACATGTTTCCAGGCGATCATGATTTCATTTTTATCTGCAATAAAGATCATCTCCAAACTCCTGAATACCGAATGGCGGAAACTTTACGTCGCTATTGTCCAACTGGAAAAATCATCCCAATTGCTGCGCACAAACTTGGGCCGGTTAACGCGGTTTTGAAGGCCCGAGATGAGATCGACGTCAATAAACCAACCATCGTCAATTATTGTGACTTTACATGTTATTGGGAATATTCTGATTTTGAGAACTTCTTAAAGGAAACAAACTGTGACGGCTGTGTTCCAGCATATCGTGGTTTTCACCCTCATAGCTTGGGGTCAACATTCTACGCCTATATGAAACACACTGGGCTATGGATGGATGATATTCAGGAAAAGCAACCCTGGACAGATAATCCAACGGATGAATTTGCATCAAGCGGAACTTATTACTTCAAAACGGGACAGCTTTGTCTTGATGCTTTTGATGCTCAAATTGCACAAGATCTAAATATCAATGGCGAGTTTTACGCAAGCTTAGCCTATCGTATTTTAAAGCAAAAGAAACTGTCCGTCGCGATCTATGAACTACAACACTTCATGCAATGGGGAACACCGGCCGACCTTGAAGAGTATAATGGTTGGTCAAATACATTCCGTCGTTTAGGTATGGACTCAGCCACACGCGCACGCCACCGCGGAACTTTGCTAGTTCCTATGGCTGGATTAGGGAGTCGGTTCGCAAAAGAAGGCTATAAGCAGGTCAAACCCCTTATACCTGTCTCTGGTCGCGCTATGGCAATTCAGGCAACACGAGACCTTCCAGAAACACCACACACGCGATTTGTTTTGAGAAATGATATTCCCGGCGTTGAAGACATTGAACATAAACTCGTAACATCTTTTGTCGGTGCTCAAACGACAATGCTGAAAGAAGTCACGGAAGGGCAGGCTATCACCTGCCTGCTTGGTATGGATGGTGTTGATTTAGATAAACCTATAAGCGTGGGTGCTTGTGATAATGGCATGCTTTACGATGCAAATGCATTTGATGCTTTAATGGATGAAGGCAAAGCTGACGTAATCGTTTGGACTGTACGCGGTCATTTTGACGGACGGATGCGGCCAAAACAATTTGGTTGGGTGATAGCTGATGAAACAGGAAAAATCTCTGATGTTCTGGTCAAAGAAGAACCAGAAGATCCAGCCACAACGCCGTTAATCGTTGGTGCTTTCACATTTAAACGAGCTTCCGATTTTAAAGATTGTATCAATGCACTCATCGCGCGAGATGGACGTGTAAATGGAGAATTCTACGTCGATAGCCTGATAAAAGACGCTATCGCCAAGGGATTAAATTGCCAAATTTTTGAAATTGATCATTACATCGGGTGGGGAACACCAAATGATCTGAAGACCTTTCAATATTGGCAATCATGTTTCCATAAATGGGCGACGCACCCCTATAAATTACAAAATGACAGACGTATTCCAACATCTCAGACACAGGATTTGGTGACAGAATACACATCATTTCAAGTGCTTCGGCCAGAGGGCGTGAGTGTTGCAAATGATTTGGCGACACAAGATCAACCCAATTTAAGCCACTTATTCAGTTCGGTTGGTAACCTCTTTCACAAAAAGCAATCAGCTAGCCTAAAGCGTGACGTTTAAAATGGATAGTAAAACACCTGACACGCATGATGCTCAGCTAAATCTATCAATGGAAAAAAACGGTGCGAATCCATTAGTACATCAAATCATCAAATTTGGCCTGACCGGCATGGCGAATGTCGGCATAGATCTTTCGGTCTATATTTTATTGCTCCATTTGGGCCTAGAAATATGGCTGGCCAAAACCTTCGCATTTATAGTGGGAACGATTTTCGCTTATTTGGTGAACAAGAAGTGGACATTTAATGACGCGTCAGGGTCTCATAGGAAGATATTTGCTGTTTTCACTTTATATATCTTCGCGATGATTATAAATGTAGGTTTGAATAGTTTCTGCATAAGCATTCTAGGCGATAATTTAGCTGGTAAAATAATCGCATATATATTTGCAGTTATTCCCAGTGCAGCCGTGAATTTCTTAGGTATGAAGTATATATTTAGGGTTTCAAAATCCACCCAAACAGAAGGTTTATAACAATGCCAATATTATTGGGTGCTCCATACGTACCAGCACATGACGAAAATCGAATGAATAGTGAAGGGAATCTCGTTGAGGCACGCGAACGCTTTCTCACAGAACGTTTCACGAATTTAGATGTCTTACTGGATCAACGTTTTTCGTGGATGAATGAACACATCAATGAAGGTGATCTAGTTGTCGAATTTGGGTGCGGTGCGGGTTTTTCTCCTTTATATGTCAAAAAAGGCAATCTTACACTGACAGACGTCAACCAGAATGAATGGGTTGATAAAATAGCAGATGCTATGAACCCACCATTTGAACCCAATTCGGTGGATGTTATCATTTGTAGTCACATGGTTCACCATATGGCTAAGCCTGTGACTTTCTTCCATCTCGTACATAAAATCTTGAAACCGGAAGGTCGAATTATTATCCAAGACCTGAATACCGCACTCACAATGCGCGTTTTATTGAAAATGATGCGCCACGAAGGTTGGTCATATGATATCGACGTTTTCGATGAAAATGAAGTGACGAATGACCCTGATGATCCGTGGTCAGCCAATTGCGCAATACCTGAGCTTTTATTCAAATCTAGTGCGGAATTTGAAAAGAAAGTACCTGGATATAAAATTGAAAAAAACGAGCTGAATGAATGTCTGCTTTTCCCACTCTCAGGTGGCGTCATTGCAAAAACACCCGTTCCTAAATTACCCCGTTTCATGCTGAAATTTATAGGATTTACAGATAAAATCCTCATTGCCCTAATGCCGGGAATTTTCGCAATGGGGCGTTCTGTCGTTTTGAAAAAAGAACCGATATCATCTTGAATTTAAACGATAAAAGGTGCTCAATTTGAGCGCCTTTTATCGAAATCGTGCAATTAGACCGCGTAGTTCAGAGAATTTTTTAAAATTCGCGTCAGGTTTTTCATCCCCTTCAAGACCTTCTTGAATGCCCTCATGTAGCTTCTGAATTGTGAAACAACCCTTCAACGCATTTTTAGCGCCTGCTATATCTTTGTCAGGGCTATCTCCAATCATCCATACAGCACCTTCAACCCCTCCTATTTTGGCTAGTGCTAGGTGAAAGATTGCTTTGTCGGGCTTGTCCGCACCAGCTTCTTCAGATGTCACCATCCAATCTACGAATTTATTGATTCCAAAAAAGAGAATTTTACGATGCTGAATTTGCGCCGTTAGATCTGTAACAATGACTGTTGGTATGCCTGCAATCCGCAAATCATCTAAAAATTCTAATGCTTCTGGAAACAAAGAAGCTGCATTTAGAAAGGCTCCCCAATACGCCTGCTCCATTTGCAATGCTGCAAATGATTGTGTTGCAAGACCGGCTTTTTCTATTGTCCGTTGGAAATAAAGCAATCGATGATGAGAAGAGGCAGCTTTACCAAGGCGTTGCTTAATCTCGTCTCTAGCATCTTCAAAACAACGATCAAAATTCGCTCGGCTTATTTTGAGTTGCGTCTCAGCAAATTCACGCGCCGCTTCCGTACCTGCAGCATGAGCATCATCATAAGCATAAAAAGTATTGTCTAGATCCAACAGAACACAAGCAGGCTCTTCATCCAAAATAGCTTCATTTAAGATATTCATAAAATCCCTCCGGCTGCTGCACGCACCCGATTAATTTGATCCAGCACAACAAGTTGCAACAAGCCATGCTGATCAGCATGCCATTTTGGCTCTAGCGCTAGATACTCCTTCATCGTCGGAAACAATTTGTCTGCCACGATAGCAATATCATTGGCAGATGGAGTACCTTCAATCACAACTTCAATTTCACCATTGTCTTTTGTTTGCTCAAGTACATTCAAGCCACAAACGGACACAAGCAACGTCTCCAAATCACGCAAGTCATCGCCCTGTTTTGATTTGATTCTCAACCTCAATGGCACATCTTCAGGAGGACGTTCAAAATCTTCAACATCAGATGCGCGCAGCGGCTCTAAAGAGATTGTGATATCCGCGGCATGCTTTTGTGGTTGAATATATAATCGGCTGTCTGGATATCGTGTTTCAATGGAAGAAATGACTTTGGGAAGAGGGTGCCCTCTAACAGCAACATCTCTTCTAATTTTCAGATAACGGCGCAGTCCCTCATGCATATCGAGGAAAATTTTTAAATCGCATCTTTCTTTCAATTTAGGCGGATAAAGCGCATGCAAACCGGACACAAGTACAACATTTTTCGCTTTAAGTTCGCGTGGTTTGGTCATTCGACCGTCCGCATGGTCATAATGACGTGACCGTATAGATCGTCCCTGACTCAGCTCCAAAGCATCATTCGTGAAACGTTCTAAATCATTCGCTTTTGGATGAAGATGAGTCAGCGCTCTCCACATCGGCTTATGACGGTCCCAAGAGTGATAATCATCACCCGAGATGGCACATGTTGCTGAACGGCCAAACATATCCGCAACAAGGTCACTTAACGTATCTTTGCCTGCGCCGCTATCGCCGGCAATTCCTATGACTAGAGATTTACGAGAGGCGAGGTGAAAATTGTCGGTAAAGATACGCTCCCTCAGCATTTGCAGCCCAAGCGCGGCCAAACATACTGTAAATAGTGAAAATATCCAACTTGTAGGTTGCCCTAAAGCAAAACTATCAAGGATCTGATTTGTATTGGAAAAATCCCACTTAGATCCGACCAGAACTCTAGCTCCTGTCGACATTAGAACATGCAACAATACAAAGCTTACATTGACAGCGATAAATAAAGAAAGCGCTCTTTTCCCGGACCGCACGACATGCATCGCCATGAATGGAACAAACCACATGGCCCAACCTGGTGAAGCCGGTGTCAATAAGTACAATGTCAAGAAAACAATGCCAATCAGACACATAAGTCCGCTAAAGGAAATAGGTCTGATCCTCCACGCCAATAAAAGCAAACCTGCATAAACCATTGGCAAGATATAAAGTGTTAAGCCTGCACCATAGGCGATGGAAAGCGCGACACTTTTCTGAAGTTCCGGTGTCCCCAACACCATGGTGCGAAACCCTGGTAGCAGGATGAGGGGCCCTAAAAGCAATGCAACAAGCCCTGTCAGAGAGTAGATATATTTGAAGGTTGCTGCGTTATATTTTGGCGATCCATATATATAAATAATAATAAATGGCGCAGCGACAATCATGCTCAACTTAGCAACAACAGCGACAGCCAATAATGCTGCGGACCAAAATAGCCTGCTTCTATGCAAAGCAACCAGACTGAGCATTAATAGAAGAGTCGGAAGTACATCAAGCTGACCATGCCAATAGCCAATATATAATGTAATGGGCGCAAGCCAAAAAACGAGCGTGACTTTCTCTCTCAGTTTTTCGGGAAGAAGTTCTTTTATCGCTCTTAGAAGCAATATATCCAATAAAAGGACTGTCAGTCCTAAGCCTATTTGCGCTCCATATTCACCCCCAACAGAAAACCCGATCAGTGTCAGTGGTGCGAATACAACGGAATACACTTGGCCATAAGGGAATGCTCGAACTGATCCCCCGTCGGCTATAAAACTATTCCAAAAATCTATGCTTTCTGAATGTGGTAGGGAAGTTAGAAATGGAATAAACCAGAATTCATGATCCCACGGAAAAATCACGAATATCAGAAGCAAACGTAAAAGGAGGCCGACCGTAAAAAAGGGAGTGGTTTCGTATAATGATGTACCAAAGGCTTTAAACTGTTTAATCATTAAGCTCGGCTTCCCATAAATCTGGCCGCTTCGTGCAAACAGCATCCATCGTCATATCAAATTCTCTAAGCAATTGAGCCATTGCAGAAATGCCAGAATCTGCATCTCTTCCCTGTAATTCAGGTGAAACAAGGCAAAGCTTAAATTTGTTGGCGATGAGCGTATCGTATTCAGCTTTGTTTAGAGGGAAACGTGTAAAGCAATCGACCCAAACCCAATCGATTTTTCCTGCTAAAGTTATAGCTGTCGCTATGTTTTCAAATTCGGATACCCTTACAGCACATCGACTTTCTCCCAAGTTGGATGTTCTGACAAGGAATGGAAAAGATTGATCTAAAAAAAAGAAATCATCGATTTTTTGAGTTTGCATAATCGACAATAAGCGTTGTTCTAGCCCTTCTTCTTTCACATTTAAAATCAGTGTCCCGTGATTATAGTTCTGTATCCAGTGTTCGAAATTTTCTCCATCCACAAAAGCATCATGATGAATAATCAAATCTTCACCACGGCTACGAATATCCACCTCAATCCCGTATTTTTTTGGGGTATTGTTTAGGTCTAAAATCGTATTTTTTCTGTGTGCAATCAGATGCTTAAACATAAATCAACTCTTACTCGAATTGTTTGAAAATGATTGCCTCAGACGAAAGCTATAATCTAGTGTTCTTTTAATAAACTTATATTTTCCCGCCCAATTGATGTTCCAACTGGACTCACCATGTTCACGAACAGCAAAATTGACGGGGAACTTACGCACGCGCAATTTTTGTTTTTTTGCACTCGCATAAGCGAACAAATCAATCGAAAAATCATGTGGAGGATTAGACAATGTATCCCAGAATTTTCGAGAAAATAAAGTCGGTTGAGCATTCACATCTGACAGGAAATGGCCAAGTAACAATATTTCGAAAACACTCATTCCCATCGTAAAGACACGATCGGACAATGGCCGGCCATATCGACGCCCTTTTACAAAAAGCTGTTCAGGATGATCGTCTTTTTCAAATAACTTTAGCCCCTCAATCACATCCATTGGATCTGTTTGCATATCTGCATGCGTCCATCCAATAATGTCACCTTTGGCAGCCTGAAGACCTGATAATATACCAAACCCGTAGCCTTGGTTCACCTCCACATCAACAATGCGAATACGGGGAGTTTCAGATGTCAGGGTTTGAAGAAGCTCAGATGTATTATCTGTGGACCCATTATTCACGAGAATAATTTCACCATCAATTTTTTCTATAACTTCCTGACAACGGCTTACCAATTTCGGTAAGCCTTCACCTTCATTATAGCAAGGAATAACCAAAGAAAGTTGCATCGTGGTTCCTCAGCTTTTTACGTTATTTAAATTTCAGGAATATAGATTTGACTTGCTATCCATATCCTCGAGCGCTGCGATCAACTGCTTTTTAAAAGCTCATCAAAGTAGGAAATCGTACTGATTAATCCATCCTCTAATTTGACTTTAGGTTCCCAGTCCAAAAGAGATTTAGCCTTAGAAATATCAGGCTGGCGCTGCATAGGATCATCTTGAGGCAATGGAAGATATATCAATTTAGAAGATGAATTTGTAAGTTTCACAACCAATTCGGCAAGCTGTTTAATCGTAAACTCACCCGGATTACCAATATTGATTGGCCCAGAAACCTCTTTGGGCGTGTCCATAATTCTCAGAAACGCTTCAACAAGGTCATCACGATAACAAAAAGAGCGTGTCTGAAGTCCATCACCATATAAAGTAATGTCCTCGCCTTTAAGCGCTTGCATAATGAAGTTGGAAACAACGCGGCCATCTTCTGGATTCATGCGAGGACCATATGTATTGAAAATACGTGCGACCTTAATTTCTAAACCATGTTGACGGTGATAGTCGAAAAACAAAGTTTCAGCGCAACGCTTTCCTTCATCATAGCATGACCGGATACCGATAGGGTTCACATTGCCCCAATATTCTTCTTTTTGCGGATGAACATTTGGATCGCCATATACCTCACTTGTAGATGCTTGAAAAATCTTAGCACCAATCCGCTTTGCAAGACCCAGCATATTAATCGCACCATGCACGGATGTCTTCGTGGTTTGCACCGGATCGTGTTGATAATGAATAGGGGAGGCAGGACACGCCAAATTGTAGATTTCATCGACCTCAAGATAGATCGGGAAACAGACATCGTGCCGAATAAATTCAAAACGAGGATTGCCGAATAAATGTTCTATATTGCGTTTGTCACCTGTAAACAAATTGTCCAGACAGATAACTTCATCACCACGTTCTAGAAGTCTATCTATTAAGTGTGAACCAAGAAAACCTGCACCCCCACTCACTAGAACTCGTTTTCTAGCATACTGCATATTATTCCCACCAGTGACATCTAAATACCGTGAACTTGTTAAACCCTATACAGTAACCTTAAATCAGATCAATGCTGTCTCTTCAAATAACATCGTGTATTCAACAAGTTTAAGTCCTGCCCAATTCTATCTATAAGAATTTTATGGTGATTGGGGCGACGTCTTCAATCGAAACGTCCAGCAATTATGTATTATAAAACTGGATATTGGGTAGTAAGCTGAACTCGCCAACAGAATAAGATTTGCAGCTAAATGAGTCTGTTTAAGCAATACAATCAAGCCGTATTGAGTCAGCATTATTAGTATTGTTGCGATGACAAATCGGAAACCAGATTTTTTGTGCTGACCCTTAACTTCAAATGTAAATATTTTATGCCCAAGATAGGACGTCACCAAGCTTAGGAATAAAGCCAAAGCATGTGATAAATCCAGCGACAAACCAAATTCATGAAACCCTATTGCTAAGCCTAAATAGAGGAGTGTATTCACCCCTCCAACAAGAACAAAGCGAATCAATTTCTTCGCTTGGTCTGCATTCAGCCCAAACTTTTCCAATGGAAGTTTTTCAAGAATATCACTCACGTCTAATTTGCTTTTTCACTAAGCGTAATTGTTTCAACTTTGCCAATAAGCTCAACCATCAGCTGACTTGGTAATGCTGTTGCCTGACTTCTCGTTGTTAGAAGGTTCAGTATCATCAACAATCCGATAAATAGTGAGCTGACTAAAATGTTGACGAGGGCGAGAATAATATTCGTCGCATAACCAGGCAGAAATAGACCTGGGATATTGTAATAATCGACTGCAAAC
This sequence comes from Hirschia baltica ATCC 49814, assembly GCF_000023785.1. Classification (NCBI taxonomy): domain Bacteria; kingdom Pseudomonadati; phylum Pseudomonadota; class Alphaproteobacteria; order Hyphomonadales; family Hyphomonadaceae; genus Hirschia; species Hirschia baltica. Next base: position 63,413 of record NC_012983.1, on the reverse strand, counting down.
TTAGCTGCGATTACTGCCAATATTCCAAAAGAAAATAGAACAAACATACCCGTCAAAGCTATGATAAGACGGCTAATAACAATATCACTGAAAACAGCAATGGCACTGAGACCATGCACCATCAATGATGTCACATTCATACGCGATTCCCCAAAATACCGCGTTCCACGATCTGTTTCGACAAACTCGATGGGGACGCGACTTCTCAAAATTGTCGCGGCAAAATTATTCCAGATGTTTGAATTATAAATGACATTATCAATTTTCGACTGCGGAATGAATGAAAAATTCCCAAACGAGATATCTTTCCCAGTCAACAAAGAAAACAAGAGCTTATAAACCCAATACCCCGCTCTAAATTGCGTCCCTTCTGAACGTTTGCGTCTACGAGCAACGATAATAGAATTTGGTTTATCCGCAGCGCGCTCAACAAGTTGTGCGACTTCTTCGGGACGGTCTTCACCATCACTATCCATAACCAAAACGCTAAATTCACTATAATGTTCTTTGACATACGCCATGCCTAAGGCGATCGCCCGTTGATGGCTTTGGTTTGCTCTAAGGTGAGCAACAACGATTTCCTTAATGGGACCAACTAAACGTTCAGGGTTTGGCCGCTCATAGGCACTGGATCCATCATCCACGGCCAGAATCCGAATATCGTGCGGCGCAAGCTCAGGCTGTGCACTAATATCTTCAATCAGTTTATCAAGAGATTCCCAATCATCCAGTACAGGTGTGACGATAAAGAATTTTTGTGGCTTCTGCATTCAAATAACTCTCTTGAAAATATAGATGATTAAACGATCAAAAGATGCTCTATCGCAGCTTTATTCAGCGGACTTTGTGGCGCGGTTGCAACTCACATCGACAACCTGTTCAGTATTATCAAATGGGCGGGTGAGGCGATCCGTAATCTCTCCCATTAAATTCCGTTTGCGCGGAAGAAGAAGACGCCTGTAGCCATTCATAAAATTAGCCAGTGATTTACCGCGCTCCGTCAGAACAACACACTCACCATCACGCCGTACTGTTCCAGACGCAAATTGCTCTGTTAACCGGACATCTACCAAGCTATATTCGGGCATGTATTCTTTTACAAATATATCTTCGAACGCATCAAAAGCCACGTCGCCACCGCGTTGGTTTAATTTCTCAACAATGTAGATAGACAGCGAACGGTCAATAACTGTTGGTCCCATAACAGCGTATAAAGTTAACGCCGAACTTGCCAACAGAAAAGCCATGGAAAATTCTATAGAATTAAGTGTTTGGCGTTTATTTTGATAATACCAATAGGCTATTGGAACGACAATTACAGCCGCAATGATAATGTCTACAATACAAGAATATAAAATGACGCTGACTTCAAAAAACCTGAAGTGAATTATGTTGACCACGAAAAAGACAACTAACATTGCCAGACATATAACAGCGATGTCAGTCCATTTCCTGAGATCAGCTTTAAAATCCATAATGGAACTCCAACATTTTTCTATGTACAACTCAGGAAGAAATTTGTGTTAACAGGTTTTCAATTAAAGACAATATCCAACTGATATACTTGTTAAATTGCACATAATCTATCTTATGAGATCATAGTCTGCGCCCTAAAAATCAGATCATGTGCCAAATGGTTTTTAGCTGCAATTCAGCAGGCTAGAAAGTGAGCACTTATAAGCGCGCCTTCATCTTTGGGACGTTCTCCCCCTCCCTGTTAAAGCTGCCCCGCCAAACTCCCTTTGACATAACTTTTCCCGTCCCCACGCCTCACAATAACATGTTTCATTTTTGCAACACCAAATACAAACGTTTGTATTTTGTATTGCAAACGTTTGTATTTGTGCGTATGTAGGATCGCAAGAATTAGAGAAGTAACATTCGTTGCTCGAATATAATCATGACGGGGAGTCAAAATTATGAGATCTAGACACTACTTATTTGCGTCAGTTGCAACGCTAGCATTTGCCGCTCCAATGGCAGCACACGCTCAAGACAACGCTGAAGCAGCCACTGAAGATAGGGCTCGCCTAGACACAATCGTCGTGACAGGTACTTTTAGCTCCGCTGGTCAAAACAAAATCGACTCAAGTATTTCTGTCAGCTCTCTAGATCTTGATGAAGTACAAGGCGCTGTTCCTCGCAACACAGCTGAAGTTCTAAGACAGCTCCCTGGTATTCGTACTGAAAGCTCTTCAGGTGGTGGTAACTCAAACATCAACGTTCGCGGTATCCCTATTTCAACAGGTGGTGCAAAATACCTTTCTTTCCAAGAAGATGGACTTCCTGTCCTGTTGTTTGGTGACAGCAACTTCGCTCCTGCTGATGGTTTCTTCAAAGTAGATGGCACACTGGCGCGCGTTGAATCTGTTCGTGGTGGTACAGCGTCCACACTCACAACCAATGGTGCAGGTGGTATTGTAAACTTCATCGGTAAAACAGGTGAAATTGCAGGCGGAAGCATCGCTCTAAACTACGGTCTAGACCATGATGATTTCCGTATAGATGCGGAATATGGCGGCGACATCTCAGATGACATGTATTACCACATTGGCGGACACTTCCAGCAAGGTGGAGACTTCCGCGATTCAGGTTATGATGCAATTTCCGGTGGCCAGCTTCGCACTTCACTGACAAAACTATTCGACAACGGTAAGATTACTGTAACTGGTAAATGGTTGAAGAAATCAGATGCAGCCTACTTCCCGCAGCTCGTATCTCGTACAGACGATGGCAACGGCAATGGAACGGTTGGCACAAGCCTAGGCAGCTTCGATGCAGCTGATCATTCAATTTATTCAAACTACACACGCTTTGGACAAGGTGTTGATGGTCAAGGCAATTTAGACAATTACGATCTTGCTGACGGTTTGAACCACGAAGTAAAATCGATTGCAGCACACGCAAACTTTGATCTGGGCGACGGTTTCACATTCGACAACAAAGCCAGATACCAAATTATCTCCGGTGAATTCCTTGGTGGCTTCTCAAACGGCGTCACACTTGCCGAAGATATTCCGGGCTCAACATACTATAATGGACCTAACGCTGGCGAAGCTGTGACAGCAGCAAACCTGCCAAACGGTGTCGTATCAAACGTTGCAATCTTCAATGTTGACCTAGAAGACTTAAACAATTTTGCAAACGACATGCGTTTGACAAAAACGATAGACTTCAATGGCGGCACTTTAGATGTTGTTCTTGGTCACTTCTTCATGAGCCAATCATTCAAACAAGACTGGCACTGGAGCGAAATCCGCACGACAACAGAAAATGACGCCGTTCTGATTTCAACACCAGGTTCCGTGAACGGTATCCACGGCGTGAACCAAGCATTTGGCTGGGATGGATCTAACAGAAATTACGACCTTGAAGCAGAAGTTAGCTCACCATTCATTGGTATCAACTACGCAACTGGCCCACTGACATTTGATGCAAGTGTGCGTATGGATAACATGAAACAAAATGGTATCCGGACAGAGGCCGCTGGTGGCGACTTTGACGTCAATAATGATGGTGTCATCACAGGCTCAGAAGCATCTGTTTCACTTAACAACGGCACAGTAGGCGCAATTGCAAACCTTGAAGTGGATCACACAGCTTGGTCTGTTGGTGCAAACTACCTCATCACTGATAATGTATCCGTATTTGGTCGCGCTTCTAGCGGTGCATCATTCAACTTTGACCGCGCACTAGACTTTGGTGTGCGTGATGCAGGCGGCGCACTCAACGATGGCGGCGATGATGCATATGTTGATGTAGTCGACCAATATGAAATTGGTACAAAATGGCAAGATCTAAACATCGCATCAGGTAGCGCAGACCTTTATGCAACTGTATTCTTCTCAGAAACTGAAGAATCCAACCTCACAATCACACCTCCATCAGGCCGTGTGCGTGAATATGAAGCGATGGGTCTTGAACTTGAAGGTCGCTACAATGTTGGAAACTTCGACCTATTTGCAACGATGACATACACTGATGCAGAGATTACATCAGCCTCTAACATTGCAAATGACGGGTCACTCGTGGCTGACACAGCTCTAACAGGTAACAAACCTCAACGTCAGGCTGATGTTATCTGGGCGATTAGTCCAAGCTACTCATTCGACCGTTTCCGCATTGGCGCAAGCTGGGTTGGAACAACAGACAGTTATGCAAATGACTCAAACACGCTCACACAAGATGGCTACTCCGTATTCAACTTGAATGCAGCGTTCAGCCTAACAGACTCACTAGAGCTTGGCATAAACATCAACAACCTCACTGACGAAGCAGGTATCACGGAATCCGCAAATGATGGACGTGATGGTTGGGATACAAATGGTGACGGGCTGCTTGATACAACAATCGGACGTTCAATTCAGGGCAGAACGGCATCTGCAAGCCTGCGTTATACATTCTAAGGCTTTTCCCTCCCGGGTCCTCTTCAATTGTCCCCAGGGTCCGGAATTTACTCAACCCCAATCACGCTTGTGATTGGGGTATTTTTTTTCGCAATATGAATTGAAAAAAGTTTGGAAGAAGAGACCTCTAGTAAAAATCTAGATTAGCCTGCGTGTCCCTTAAAACAAATTGGCGCAATCGCTCTCTTCGCACGGCAAGAGCATCAAGCATTTGTTGAATGTCATTGTTTAATGGCTGAACGCAATCATGTCCTGACCACCCCATTCCATACAAAACAAACTGATAATTGTTTTCTGAAAAACACTGAATCCGGCGATCAAAATCATACACGCTAGGCACACTGTTTTGCCATTGATGCAGCTTTTGTTTAAGTGTTTCAGGGACTGTTTGCGGCCCCCTATTTTCCGTCCAAAAATCACTGTCATCACGATTGGACAAACAATAGTGCAGCTTTAAAAAATCGACGATGTTTTCATAGTGAAGTCTCATGGCTTCATTATAGCGCTCTTGCGGTTGCGCCCCCGAAAAGAAACGCGGCAACATATCAAGAAGCGCCCAATTGGCCATTTCAATCAGATAAATACCTGTGGATTCAAGAGGTTCTAAAAAACCGCTCGATAAACCCACAGCCACACAATTTTTTCGCCATTGGCGTGCGTGATACCCAGTCTTCATATCAAGAAACCGCACATCTAGGTCTTCTATAGGCTTGCCCGTGTAGTTTGCTAAACATTGGACCGCATCTTCATCATTCATATGCCGCGTACTAAAGACGTGTCCTATACCGCGCCGAGTTTGCAAGGCGATATCCCATATCCAACCAGCTGTTTGCGCAGTGCATTTGGTATATCCAGTAATGTCGCGTTTATCCTCGACCGGAATACGCGTTGTCACAGCCCGATTGACGAACAAGATTGATGATTTATCGATAAACTCATTCTCTTGATCAGCATTTATAAGGCGCGCCGCAAAACCAGTACAATCAATAAAGAAATCGCCTTCAATGCTTCGTCCATCATCAAGCTGCACTGACGAAAAATTGCCGTTTTCAGAGGATGAGGCACCTACAACTTTCCCAATTATTTGTGCGACGCTCACGTCTCTAAATTTTGCTTTTAAAAACTCAACCAACTTTCCTGCATCAAGATGGTATGCATAAGCCAACGCCCCATCATAAGCGCGATCGTTGGAATGCTTAGGTGCTCTGCCTAATTTTGCAATTTCCGGCTGAACCGAAAACAGATCAGCGAAATCCTCTCTCTGATCCTTTCCAAGTTTAGACCATTGATGAGCAGGGTTATGGCCCTCAACTGACACAAGCTCACCAAAAGGATGAAAGTAACTTTCCGCAGGCGCTTTGGCCGGCGTTTCACGCCATTGGATAAACTCAATACCATGCTTAAAAGTCGCATCGCACGCTTTTAGAAATTCGCGCTCGTCTATGCCACATGCATTCAGGGTTTGCCTCAGTGAAGGAATAGTCGCCTCACCCACGCCTATTGTTGCAATATCGGACGCTTCAACCAATGTAATGTTTACATTTTTTTGAAAGCGATTCTTTAACTGGCTCGATAGAAACGCAGCCGAAAGCCACCCCGCTGTGCCCCCACCCACGATGACAATATGATGAGAATTATTGTCTTGGTTCATAGCTCTATCCAATCGTTTGCATTGATAAAAAGGTATGGTATTTGTTAAACCTCGGCAACAGTCATTGCGCACCCCTATTCAGTCAGTAATGTGAGCCAATTGAGTTGAGTCTAGTTATTTGACTGGATTTTGCCATTTTAAATTTAGTCAAAACAGCCCATATTGGAGCCTGCAAGAATGCCAAAAACTGGAAAACGCGCAACTATGGTAGATCTTGCAAAGATGGCCGAGGTTGATATTTCAACCGTATCTCGCGCACTAAATGGTAGCTCGGTCGTTAAAGAAAACACGCGAGAACGTATTCTAAAAATAGCGGATGAAATTGGCTATGTTGTCAATGCATCAGCGCGCAACCTCAGAAAACAATCTAGTCGCGCGATCGGGATAGTCATCCCGCTTTCTCCTGAATCTGGGCAAACCATTTCCGATCCGTTTTTCCTCGAAATGGTGGGGGCAGTATCTCACGCTGCTTCAAAGCGCGGCTTTGATCTTATCGTTAGCGTTCCTCAAGAAGAAACGAAAGTCTCCGAGCAGCGCTTATTGCAAACTGGGCGAGCCGATGGATTGATCATCATTGGTCAAGCGGGACGCGATGAACGCCTTAAGAACCTTGGCAATGAAGCCAAAAATATAGTCGTCTGGGGTGGATCAACCGAAAACCAAACATACACATTGGTTGGTAGTGACAATATTGAAGGCGGCCGCACAGCGGCAGAACACCTCCTAAATCTTGGCCGCAAACGCATCCTATTTCTAGGAGACCGTAGTTTGCCAGAGGTGGAATTAAGGTATCAAGGGCTTGTCAAAGCCCATTCGCAAAAAGGTATGGAACATGCCCCTGAATTAATCTTAGAATTGGACTTTTCTGGGCTTACAGCATTTGAAAAACTTATTAGTTTTCATAAAGGCGGAGCCAATTTTGATGCTATCTTTGCAGCATCAGATGTGCTGGCAATTGCCGCCATTCATGCTTTAAGAGCTTGTAATTTGTCCGTACCAGATGATGTGTCTGTCGTTGGCTATGATGATATTGGACAAGCTAAAATCCTAACCCCTTCTCTCACCACCATCAATCAAAACATTAGCTTAGGTGGTGAGTTACTTGTGGACCTATTGCTGAAAAAGGTCGCAGGAGAAAAAGTTGAATCCGCTGTGACGCCCACAAAACTTATCGTCAGAGAATCATGTGGTGGACTAAAATAGTCCACCAACCAGATTATCTCAGTGGTATTTCGATAATCGGCCCAAAAGAAAGCTGAACATCGTCATTTGCCATTTCTGTGTAAGGCGCAATAAAATTCACCGAATGCCTATCTGCATTATATTGTGTGACACTACCACCGAACAAAAACTCACACCCCGGAACCAAACTGCCGTCAGTTGAATATGATCTCCACGGGCCGTTTAAATCCTCTGATATATAAAAGCGTTGCACCTTTGTTATTTCATCAACTGGTTGGCCCTCATACCTGCTGTCACACGCTGAGATAACCAGAAGATAACTACCGGTATCACCTAACGGATATACTTTAGGTACTTCTGCCTGCGTGACCAATTCAGAATCCGGCAGGCACACAGGTGGGAATAGTGTTTTGACCTGAAAACCATTGTCGCGCTCTTCTAAAGTTGCGCGCGCAATCGCTGGACGGTCAGGGCCAACTTTTGCTGACCAATATAGATGAATAACGCCTGCAGCATCTTGAATGGCAAAAGGGTCGCGCCAAGCCAAAATTGGTCCGCCCTCTTCTCCTAGTCCATCGCCCAAAGTTTGCTTAGGTCCTAAATAATATCCGGCAGCGATAATCTCATCATATTGAAAAAGAGATGAGGATATAGATGTGCTCTGAATATTGATCTCATCATCAATTGAATCAGCACTTCCAACACATATTGACTGAATGAAAGGACGACCATCCTCACATTCCATTATACCTGTGAAGCCATATAAGACACGGCCATCACACAGCTGAGTCACAGAACCACTCCAAACATTTCTTGAATCACTTCTATCTTCAAGCTGAGACGGTGTCTGTACCGCGCCTAAATCTGTCCAAGTTGCGCCATTATCGTCACTTGCAAAGCGACGCACATGAAAACGGTGATTATTGCGGTGTTCTGGCAAAATAGCTTCACCGCGAACATCTATTCTTGGCATAGCAAGACAATATAGATTCAACTGCTTACCTATCTGGCAAGTCCATGAATCCCATAGCCACAAATCTGGATGTTTAATCCCATTTTCAAAGGTCATCGCAGCAGGTGGCGTCGTAATATCTTTTAATTGTGCATTCATGTCGCCACTCCTTCTATGCCATACTCTGTTTCATTTGCTTCGGAGAGCGCGCGTTCGGCTGGGTGATACTTCCAATTATATAGAGCAAGCAGGAATAAAACGCCTGTAAAACCAGTCGCAAGTAGGAACCCAATTCGCATGTCTCCTCCACCGAATCGATCACTAACAAAAGCCATCAAGATCGGGCCAATAGCGGCAGAAGCAGCGGTAAAGAACAATATCAAACCGGCAACTGCACCATGGTCTGTTTTGGGAAAGCAGCTAATGCCTTTGGAATTCAAAGTTGGGTAAATCATAGACATAAACAAACCCGACAATGGCAGGAGATAAACAGCAGCATTTTTGCCGATTATTGCACTACCTAGAAAACATCCAAAAATTATAGCTGAAAAACAAAGTATTACTGGTTTCCAGTCAAAATGCTGCAGAATCCACGCCCCTAAAAAACGACCTGCGGCGCGAAGTACAAAGAAAATCATGACCGCATAGGCCGCAAACCACATAGCCGGCTTACTACCTTCAAACCCAACCAAAAATGTCGGCAACCACACAAATATCGCAACTTCCGCGGCCACATACATTGCAATTCCAAAAGAGAATCCAAGCGCATATTTGTTTTTCAAAAGAGAGAGTGTGTGACCCAGGGTAGCTTTATTTTTATCTGCAATTTCATAGTCTGGGTATTTGGTGAACAATGCTGCAAGCATCATGACAACACACAATCCCGCAGCGATTAAATATAGCCATGTCCATGATAATCCTGCTGATGTAAGCGCCACGACCAACATCGGTCCGATGATTGCTCCAACACCGAAAAAACCCTCAACAGCGTTCATCTTAGCAGTGTGATGTTCCGTCGAAGACGCGATATCACCAATTAAAGCAAGTGCTGCTGTTTTAAACAGCCCGATTGCTAAGCCAGATACAAAGAGAAGGGCAAAATAGAGATAAAAGGACTCCCCCATCATAAACATAGCGCTAGCAAAAGCATATACGCCCAGTCCTATTAGGATAGCATTTTTACGGCCAATCCGATCCGCAACAAAGCCGAGTCCGACGCCGCTCAGAGCAATCGCTATCATAGTTGACCAGTGAAATGCGCTAGCCTGTGTGTTTGTGAGCCCCATATCATCTTTAGCGATTTTTATGATTTCGCCTACAGCATCTGTCGTCATGGCAAACATGAAGAACATCGCATAGGTCAAAGCTGATATTAACGTATGGGATGCTGACTTATCTTGTGTGTTGTTATTTAACATTTTTATCTCCCGCTAACTTTACGCTACACCAAAATACAAACGATTGCAATATATCTTTACAAACGATTGTATTTTGAGCTATGATAGCTGGAACAACCGGATAAGGGGCTCTCAAAATGTCGAATTCAAATAATAAAATATACGCTGGAATTGATGCAGGCGGCACGACTTTCAAATGCGTTATTGCGACAGCTGACGCTCAGATCCTTTACTCGCAGCGTTTCCCAACAACTCAGCCAGAAGAAACCATACGATCATGTGTTGGCTTTTTCAAAGACATGCAGCAAATGCATGACCTTGAATTTGAAGGTTTAGGTATTGCTGCCTTTGGTCCTTTGGATATTGATGAGGCGAGCGACACTTATGGCTCCATCCTCAACACACCCAAACCTTATTGGAGCAATGTGAACCTGAAGAAAGAGTTTGAAGAAAAACTCGGCCTGAAAACTATAGTCAACACTGATGTAAATTCTGCAATTGCTGCTGAGCTATGGTGGGGAGCAGCGCAAAATTGTCGCCGCGCTGCCTATGTAACGATCGGCACAGGTATTGGTGTTGGATTAGTCCAAGATGGTATATTCATGGGAAGTCCCCTTCACCCAGAAATGGGGCATATCCGAGTTCAACGCCACATCGATGATCAAGACTATAAAGGCTATTGCCGCTTCCATAATGATTGCCTCGAAGGCCTTGCATGTGCTCCCGCTTTCGAGGAACGCTACGGATCTGCGAAAGAGCTTCCTACAAATCATAAAGGTTGGGATATTGAAGCTTACTATCTTGCTCAGATATGTCTCAATCTAACGCTAACTTTCCGCCCAGAGCGCATTGTTCTTGGGGGTGGTTTAATGTTGGCTGCTCAATTCTTACCCAAAATTCAAAAGCAATATGAAGCACTCCTTGGCGATTATTTGCGCGGCAACGTTCCCCAAGCTTCACACCTCATTCGTACACCTTTATTAGGTGATAATGCAGGCATGCTCGGTGCTATAGCCATACAATTGGAATAAAATGCCAAGCCATTGCTTTTCAGCTCAAAGAAAAAACCAGAACAAGTTTACCATAATTGGCCTATTAAAGCGGGGGTTTATACTGATCTTCCAATTGTGATTATCATTCTAATACCAGCCGTTTTAGGAAACAATTATAGTTTATCATTGGAACGGCTTTTGAATGCAATCAAACTTCACATCTATAGCGTCGAGGTTTTTTTGACTTAAAATGCAGAGAGATTTATGACCACCAAGACATTGTCCGCTACCAAACTCTCACAAAAAAGTGATGCCGTTTCGCAATTGATTTTATACTAAAACATATTTAGTGGACGTATAACTAACTATTTATATTACAGTTTTACTTAAATACATGCTATGGCCCCACTCTCATAAAACACGATAATGTGAGTGGTCTGTAATGCTGATAGATATATGATGATTAGTCTCACCTTGGGCGCTATCGTTGTCGGGCGATTTTAAATTTTTCCGACAGACATTTGAGCTAAAATAGACAATTGCAAATGTCTTTTTATACAAAGCATTGGCTTAGAAATATTAGCTCAGACCTTATTTGGACACGAGATGTTGAAAATATACTGGACAATCTTCTTTCTAACTCTGGGCGTATTCACGCCTCCAGCATACGCGCAACGAGGCTCGAATGCACCCCCAAGTGTGTTTGTTGAAAATGTTCAGTCACGTGAATTTTCACTCAATATCGAAGCTTTAGGCACTTTAGAGCCAAATGAAAAAGTTGACCTCACTTTAAACGTCGCTGATCGCGTAACGGCTATATTTTTTGACGACGGACAACGCATAGAAGAAGGCAAGACACTGCTCTCTCTTGCTCAACGTGAACAGGTTGCTCTTGTCGAAGCAGCAGAAGCAACACTTGATGAAGCAACAACCCAACTCGATCGGGTAATGCGTTTGAGTAAAGAAAACGCAATCGCACAGTCTGAAGTCGATCAAGCGCGCCGTGACAGAGATAATGCCAGCGCACAATTGCGAGCAGTTCAATCGCGTCAGAAAGACCGCGTCCTCGTTGCACCTTTTGATGGTGTGTTGGGCTTTCGCATGGTGAGTGTGGGAACATATGTGCGCGCCGGAGATGTTGTGGCGACACTGATTGATGACAGCGAAATGAAATTAGAATTCGCTGTCCCATCCACTTTCTTACGATCCCTAAAACAAGGCACGCCCATCTCAGCTTACACATCTGATTTACCTGGCGAAACGTTTAACGGAATGATTGCGACAATAGATAATGCTATTGATCCAATCACAAGATCCATCAAAGTGCGGGCGATATTACCCAACCCAGACCAGGTTTTAAAATCAGGTATGTTTATGCAGGTCACGTTAAAAACGACGCCGCGCAACAGCCCCTCTATTCCCGAAGAAGCCGTGCAATCTGTAGGACCAGATACATTTGTCTACGTCATCAATGATATCAACGGCAAGAAAATCGCGACTCGCAAACAGGTCCAATTGGGCGCGCGTCAAAGCAAATATGTTGAAATCATATCAGGCGTTGAAACTGGAGATGTCGTGATCACCGAAGGGATTATGCGGGTGAGAGAAGGCAGTGAAGTAAGCATTACAGATCCATCATCAATCATGCCTGAAGTCTTCGAAGAAAATACGCGTTTGGCTGCCAGCGGCTCCTCTCCAGCAGGAAAATAAATCATGATCCTCTCGGATGTCTCGGTAAAAAAACCCGTTTTTGCCTCGGTTATTTCTCTCATTCTTGTTGTCTTTGGAATCGTATCTTTTGATCGTCTCGCCTTGCGTGAATATCCAGACATAGATGCGCCTGTTGTCTCAATTGAAACAAGCTATCCGGGAGCTTCAGCAAGTATTGTTGAAACACGTATTACGCAAATTCTGGAAGACAGAATCTCCGGTGTGGAAGGCATCCGCTTTATTAACTCCACCTCCCGCGATGGCCAATCCAATATCAGTATCGAATTTAGTGTTGATCAGGATATTGATGCAGCTGCCAATGATATTCGTGACAGGATTTCTGGTGTTTTGAACAATATCCCAGATGATGCCGAACCTCCTGAAATATCCAAAGAAGACGGGAATAATGATGTCATTTTATGGCTCAATCTGAGCAGTGACTCTATGACGTCACCAGAACTGTCTGATTATGCAGATCGCTATCTCATTGATAAATTCTCCGCGTTGGATGGCGTGGCGCGAGTTAGAACCGGTGGTGCTAGAAATTATGCACTCCGTGTCTGGATTGATCGTCGTGAGTTAGCAGCACGGGAATTAACAGTATCAGACATCGAAAGTGCTTTACGAAGCGAAAACATTGAATCGCCAGCGGGCAGCTTGGAATCATCAACACGCACATACACGCTTCGAATAGATCGTACTTTCCGTACACCTGAAGAATTTGCGACATTGGTATTGGCCAGTGGTGAAGATGGCTCCCTCATCCGCCTAGGCGATGTTGCCCGTGTAGAAAAAGGCACAACAGAAGACCGCACATTATTCCGAGGTAATGGCGTACCAATGATTGGTGTGGGCATTATCAAGCAATCCACAGCCAATACAGTTGATGTTGCCAAGGCCGCACGCGACCTCGCGGCCAAACTCAATCCCACCCTTCCAGAAGGCATGGCAATTGCGCAAACCTATGACACATCGGTTTTCATTTCCGCGTCCATTGCAGAAGTTTATAAAACGCTCGCTATATCCGTTGGTTTGGTGACACTGGTTATCTTTCTATTCCTTGGCAGTATCCGAGCCACTATTATTCCAGCCGTAACAGTTCCAGTTTCAATTATAGCCACTTTCACCTTCTTATATTTGTTCGGTTTTTCTGTGAACCTACTCACTCTGCTCGCACTCGTGCTCGCTATTGGGCTTGTGGTTGATGATGCCATTGTGGTGTTGGAAAACATCTCGCGTCGGATTGAAGAAGAAGACGAAACGCCGCTTGTCGCTTCATTCTTTGGAACGCGTCAGGTCGGTTTTGCCGTTATTGCCACAACACTTGTTCTGATCGCTGTGTTTGTTCCCATAACATTCCTTGAAGGCGATCTAGGACGATTATTTACCGAGTTTGCCCTCACCATGGCTGCGGCAGTGGCATTCTCTAGTCTTCTAGCACTAACACTTACTCCCATGCTCGCCTCCAAGCTTTTGAAAAAAGAAAAGAGCACAGGTGTATTTTCAGTCCTACCCCGCATGGTAGATTCTGTTTTCAAAGTTCTTCGCTCTGGTTATGGTTGGATTTTAGATCGTTTGATCTTTCGACCTATTCTTGTTGGATTAGCTCTTATAGGGATGACCGCCAGCGCATGGCTGCTCTTTCAAAACATTGATAATGAGTACGTTCCAAGCGAAGATCGCGGAGCCTTCTTCATCTCAGTGAGAGGGCCTCAAGGCGCGTCATTTGCACAAACATCTAAATATATAGATGAAATCGAACGCCGCCTACTGCCCTATACAGAGACCGGAGAAATTCAACGTCTCTTATTGCGTGCTCCCGGATTTGGAGCAAACACCTTTCATCAGGGGTTTGCAATCATTGTTCTAGACGATTGGTCAGCGCGCCGCCCGGCTCAAGAAATCATGAGTGAAATCAACAAAAAACTCTCAGACCTTCCAGATGTAAGTGTTTTTGCGCGTATGCGCGGTGGCCTTGGTGGAGGGACAGGTAAGCCTGTACAATTTGTTCTGGGTGGCCCTTCTTATGAGGACCTAACCAAATGGCGGGACACATTTGTTCAAGCCCTAGAAGAAAACAATCCGGGCCTCGCTGATATCGATTGGGACTATAAAGAGACCCAACCCCAATACCGCGTTCTTATTGATTATAATCGTGCTGCTGACCTCGGTGTGACTGTTGATGAAATCGGCTCGACCATGCAGACAATGCTGGGTTCGCGCCGCGTCACGACTTATGTTGATAATGGTGAAGAATACGATGTTATTCTTGAAGGTTTAAGGTCAGAACAAAACACGCCAAATGACGTGCAAAATATATATGTACGTTCGCAACGTTCTGGTCAGTTAATTCCCTTGTCGAATCTTGTCACCATCACCGCTCTCGCCGACAGCCCGAGTTTGAACCGTTATAACAAAGTACGGTCCATCACCATAGAAGCCGACCTTCTACCAGGCGCTTCGCTGGGAACTGTACTTGGTGAAATGCAGAAAATCGCACGCGACGTCTTACCTTCTGAAACCACAATTGATTTTAAAGGACAATCCCTTGATTATCAGACTTCAGGCAACTCGATTATGTTCGTGTTTGGTATAGGTTTGCTTGTTGTCTTCCTTGTTCTAGCTGCACAATTTGAAAGCTATCGTCACCCAATTGTTATTATGCTGTGTGTCCCCGGTACAATTGCTGGTGGGTTATTGGGCCTATGGCTCACAGGAAATACATTAAACATCTATACGCAAATCGGCTTGATCATGCTTATCGGACTTGCTGCCAAAAACGGTATTCTTATCGTTGAATTTGCCAACCAGCTCCGCGATGAAGGCAAGACATTTGATGTCGCACTCAAAGAAGCAGCCCTTGCTCGTTTTAGACCAATCATTATGACAAGCCTGACAACTGCGGCCGGTTCTGTGCCTCTCCTCCTCTCCAGCGGAGCCGGAGCTGAAACACGCATGGCAATCGGCGTTGTTATTCTATTTGGTGTGGTTGCTGCCGCGCTAATTACAGTCTTGTTTGTTCCAACAGCCTACGCCCTCATTTCACGAGGCTCAGGCTCACCAAATGAAGTAACGAAAAAACTGGCCCAAGAAACGGCTTAATCAAGAAAAATCACTTATTTTTCTTGGAGCGTTAAACCATCTGCCTGCAAGCCTGCAAGTTTTTCACTTGCGCTTGCAGAGCTAGGACCAATCGGTCCTGCCCGCCCTAAATAGCTCATTTCCACATCAAAATTTACATCATCTTCTAGTTCAAAACTCTGGCTAGGACGATCAAAATCAGGATAGTAGCCACATATTTCGCCATCGCTACAAATAAAGCCATCTCCATCCAGATCCGACGCCACGACAATAAGATACCCCTCACCTACCTCAACATCCGTAAAATTATATTGTGGATTTGGGCCAGTTGCAGACACCAATTGCCCGTCTTCAATTGTATTAAACCCTTCACCATCCCCAATATCTTGCTGCAACAATGCATATAAATTAGGATAAATCGGTGCCGGAGCACTCGGTAAAGTGGGTGATTTCAGCAAAGTCACTGCTATGTCAATCATACTTGCATCAGAGAGTGAAATCCGAATTGTGCTTTCATAAACCGCTTGTGTTAGCCCAGTTGTATCTGCAACCAAATTATACGTGCCAATCCCATCCGCATCCACATTAGAACTAGCTGTCACTGTCAACCAGTCAGGTGATGTCAGATCTATAACAGATGACACTGACAGAGCATCATCCCCGATTTTAGAAATTTCAAGTTCTCCATTTCCATTGGAAAACTCTATGTCTATTTCCTTAGGATTAGCAGAAATGCGAGTGGTTACAGCATTTAAATGCCCATTTCCCTGCGCTGCATTAATCATACGCGGCAGTGAAATTATGCCATATCCAGTTTTAAAGTCGAAACCTTCATCTTCAGCTTCAACTGTTAACACACCTGATTTCATCATTGATTGCAATTGAGATGTATTCAAAGTTGGATCAATCGCCCGCATCATAGCAATGGCACCAGCTACATGCGGAGCTGCCATCGAGCTTCCTTGATAGAGCGCCAAACTATCAACAAATGCGCCAGATTCTAATGTCGCATTTGCACCTATAATACCGTCAGAATTCCCATCATTATTTGAATCAACACGAACATCTCCACCAGGGGCTGTCAGGTCGATTTCAGCATATTCAGAACTATAATAAGCTTGTTTCTCATCTATATTAGATGCTGCAACGGCAAAAACATTATCATAAGCTGCTGGATAAAAAGGCGATTTTCCTAAGCTTGTGCCACCTTCATTCCCGCCCGCACCTATCACAATCACGCCCGCTGCTGTGGCTGCATTAATAGCAGACCGCGTTGCTGATGAAGGTGAATTTGAACCTAATGAGAGATTGATAACATCGGCCTTAACCGGCGCAAGCGGAACTCCAGACACAGGAAGCTGCGCGGCATAACGGATAGCACTTGCGATATCTCCCGGTAAAGTTTCGCAGTTTTCTCCTTCAGAATCTTCACCATCTGGCCCAATGCTTTTGCTATATCCTACTTTCAGCGCCATCAATTTTGCTTCTGGATATACACCCATCATGCCTTGGTTATTGATCGAAGCTAAAGCAATAGAAGCTACGTGAGTGCCGTGAAAATCATGACATAAATCAGCATTCTCATCATTTGGATCGACGATTTCTTCTGCTTCTGCATCAAATCCATCGCCATCATATTCAGCTTCAACAAAATCTCGCTGATCAATAATGCTATCTGCTATATCTGGGTGAGATGTCAAAAATCCGGAATCGATCACAGCAATCACCGGCGTATGTGACACTGATATCGCCGCAAGCGTCTGCCTCGCCTGATCCCATTCCACTTGAGAGAGGTTCCACTGTGTCGAAGGCGATGCCGATGGATCAAAATTGGAAGGTGGACCAATTTGAACTTTTCTTGGAAAGACATATGGCTCTAATACAGTCAGACCTTCTTTAAGGTTTATCGCTTTAATCGCATCAAGTGTCGCCCTTTGGCGTTGATGCCGTGTCGTTTTGTTTTTTGAGCCAATGCTATTTTGCGTAGATATATTGGAAGCGAGAAATTCAGAATAGTCTATTTCCACTCGCGCTCCAGCATTCATTTGTGAAAATTTACTATTCCTACCTACATGTGTCGCCGCCACTATTTTTTTCTGGTCTGCCGAGACAACAGCTTTACCGATTGCCACATGCGCAGGATTAATTTGTGAAACACTTGCACCAGCTAATTGCGAGCCACCAAGTGTGAGCGCATATTTTGATGATCCCGAACTGGCAATAACTTTGATAAGAAACTCGCCATCATTAGGAACAATTATTTCTTCACGCGCTTGAGTGGAACTATTGGATATTAGGAGAGAATTGTCGCTAAGATCGAGCAATTCAAGATCCAGATCAACACCAGACGCAGGGTCGACTGTGTCTCGTGACGGATTTGCGGTTTCTTCTTGTGCGATCTCTAATCGAAGAATTTCACCTGCCAAAAGATTGGCTTTGTAATAGTCAAACTCATCAGTAGACGAAGAATTGCCTAATTGCCCCTCAGGCGCACCATTTTCATCGACGGGAATTGTCTTGCTAACATACCCTAATATAAAGCTATTATTTTCAACCGACTGAGCAGACGCGGCCGTATTGTTTCTGACGAGACTGCCTCTATAACTATTCGTATCGGAATCTGTACGGAAAGGCAGCTCTGACGACAATGTCACGCTGATATCTGCAGTGGCCGGTGTCGGCGTTGGCGTAGGTGTTGGCACAGGCGTTGGTGTGGGTGTCGGCGTAGGTGTTGGTGTTGAGCTGCCCCCGCCTCCACAATTTGCGACAATCACAAAAGCGCAAAATGCTGCGCCACATTTCAACTTTGAAACAAGTCCGCTCATATTTAATGACAGTCTTTCTATCTAGTTCTGAGTATCAATTGCTCACAAACGCATTCACTCTCTTGATATACTTGTATCTTGATACAGACCTGAGACAACTAAATAAAACAGGTTCAATTTTGCATGTTTTTTTATAGAGAAAACTAGGGATTTGAGATTACAACCTTCCACAGGTCGTTTGAAACCAAAAATCTCCTGCATATTGTGCTTTACCACCCTTTGAAAAAAGGTATGGAAATAAGGCATTGTTATTGGTGATGCTCCCAAACGACGATACGTATAGCGAAGAAGTGGAAACGATAGTGCAATCAATACTTGTTACAGGTGGAGCCGGATATATTGGTAGCCACACATGTCTTGAACTTATCAAATCTGGCCGCAAACCCATCGTTTTCGACGACTTCTCCAATGCCAGCCCGCACGTCATAGAAAGACTTGAAGAATTATCAGGCACAAAAATTGATGTCGTTGAAGGTGATGTGCGTAATTTTGATCAAATCAATAAAGCTATAAAAGACTATAAATGTGATGCGGTTATTCACTTTGCTGGCCTCAAAGCCGTGGGTGAGTCCGAAGTCCGTGCCATTGATTATCACGATGTCAACGTTATTGGCACGCATGTTCTTCTGCGTGCTATGAAAGCCAACAAAATTGACAAAATCGTCTTCAGTTCAAGCGCAACGGTTTATGGTGTTCCTAAATTTTTGCCCTACACTGAAGACCACCCGCGCAACGCAACCAGCACATATGGGCAGACCAAATTATCTGTTGAATATATGCTGGAAGATGTACGCCGCTCTGGTGAAATAAAAAATGTTGCTATTTTGCGGTATTTCAATCCTATCGGTGCCCACCCAAGTGGCCGTATCGGAGAAGCGCCAAACGGCATCCCAAACAATCTAGCACCCTATGTTGTGCAAGTGGCATGTGGAAAACGCGAAGCCATCAATATCTGGGGTGATGATTATGATACGCCAGATGGCACAGGTGTGCGCGATTATATTCACGTCGTCGATCTAGCGCAGGCGCATCTTGCAGCTCTGGATTATTTAGACGCAGGCAAAGGCGCATTCACCGTCAATTTGGGTACAGGAAACGGATCTTCAGTAAAAGAAGTCATCGCCGGATTTGAAAAAGCCTGCGGCAAAAAAATACCAATGGTGATTGGCCCGCGCCGCTCTGGTGATATCGCCTGCTTTTATGCAGACCCTTCCTCCGCGAAAAAGCTCCTAGGATGGAGTGCAAAGCTCAACATGGAAGACATGTGTCGCGACCAATGGAAATGGCAAGAAAACAATCCGAACGGATATGATGAAGCTTGAAGTCTTTGCGTGCCCAGCCCTCGCCTCGCCTAAATAACGCCATCCGATAGACAATCGTGGACGTGTAAAATTCCAATTGGTTTTTTATCTTCTAGAACAAAAAGTGCAGTAATACGGTTGCTACTTATTAGCTCCAATGCACGCGCGGCCAACATATCATTAGTGATGGTTAGTGGTGACTTTGTCATGATGTCGTCCACAATCACTGTCGAGAAATTCTTACCAAAGTGTCGACGTAGATCACCATCAGTGATCATTCCCTCTAAATCTCCTGCCGAATTGATGACGCCGACACACCCAAACCCACCTTGGGAGATAATTGGCACAGCATCGCCGGCGATAGATCCAGATTGAACAAGCGGCAAATTCGCATGATCGCGAACAAGATCAGAAACCCTACGAAATGCTGCACCAAGCTTTCCGCCTGGATGATAAACTTTGAAATCTGTCTCACCAAAGCCTTTTTCCGTTAGCAGAGTCACGGCCAAGGCATCACCGATTGCCAATGTCATTGTTGTACTTGTGGTTGGTGCCCGCGTCTGACCACATGCTTCAGCAGCTGGCGGCAAAAGCAGAAGACAATCACACGCTTTCGCTAGGCTGGAATTTGCACCGGATGTAATAGCGATAAGTGGAATTTTAAATCGCCGCGTATAGGCAATAATATCTGCTAATTCTTTAGTTTCACCAGAATTTGATATCGCCAACACAATGTCTTTTTGGCTGATCATTCCTAGATCACCATGACTGGCCTCGCCCGGATGTACGAAGCTAGAAGGTGCACCAGTAGAGGCTAAAGTCGCAGCAATCTTATTGGCAATGTGGCCTGATTTTCCCATGCCCGACACAATTATGCGTCCTTCTACATTTTGCATGAGTTTAATCGCGCGGGGAAAAGCTTCAGATATGACAGCCGAACTATCTACATTCAACGCTTGAACCAGAGCCTCAAGGCCTTTGATCTCGCAATTTATGACATCGCGTGCGCTGGCTAGATAATCCATGAAATACCTTACTCTATTTTACATTTGATTCTGACCGGAAAATCACCAAATCATTTTGTACAGGCGAGTAAACCTTATACAATTAACCGTCAATGTTTACAGCTTTTCTGCGGCTTTTCGACTAGATGAATACCATCCAAAAATCAGGACAGATGTTGCCATTAACAGCATGAATATGCCGACGCTGGGAAACGTCAACGCAGCAAGATTATCGCCATCTATTAAACAAGATTTGGATGCATCAAAAACCGTTTCTCCGGTATTGTCTGGCCCGGGAATGCGGCAACCAGAAAAAAGAGCCAATTGCATAATCCATGAGTAGATTGCAAATAACACCCCATACACAACCAATAATTTGACGCCCCAATGCTTTGGCCACCCCCACGCAATAATACATGCCAAAGCAGGCGTGAGTATGTGCAAATACCAACCTGGTGTTCCGGTTCCCTCACCGTCAAGCGCAATGCGCAATATTTGATGATAACTTAAACCAGCGAGCATAGGCAAAAGTACAAAGAGCGGTAACAAACGATATTTACGCTGATTTGCACTGTTTGAAAGCCAGTTATATCCAACCCACAACAACAATATGGCCGGCCCTATCAAAAACCATGGTGACGTCCGCACTAAAGACCAATTGCCAACATAGATGAATGACATGCCAATAGTGGCATATCCACGAAGCATCTGTATCAGGCTGAAATTCTCTAGGAAATTAACAAGGACGCCGCCCTCCTTGTTAAATTGCAGCATTTCATCGCCACCAATTGCATTGCCGTATGCAATAAATTTATAAACATACCAGCCAACGCCAATAGCCAACGCCAAACCAATACTCGTCCCACCATATTTTATGGTATCAATTTCGCGTTCCATCCAATAACGCCAGCAGAAATACACTGCTAATCCAGCCGTTATCGGCACGAAAAACGCTTTCGTCCAAAGCCCTGCCCCCAAAGCAATACCAAGTATCACCGCCCACCGTATGGGCTGATGTTTCTGGTCCAACTTTAATACAGCCATCCAGACAATGCCAAAGCACAATAAACAAAGGCTATCATTCCCAATACGTGCCATCTCTGGAAAAAACTGTGGCACGAGGAAAGGCCAAGCAGACATTATAATTGCCGCTTTTTCCCAATGCTCTTTAAACAGTGATTTACTGGCCTCAACCCCAATCACGAATCCAGTAAAAGCAAAAATCCAACTTAATGTGCGTAAGGCGAAGAACTGGCTCGCCCAGTCCATAGAATTAAACACCTTAAAAACAGGCTGAAGCAAAATATAATATAAAGGCGGATGTTGCGCCTGCCAATTATAGCCACCCACTCCTACAAATTCTGGTGGTGGCGCACTTTTATGTGGACCAATATGTTTTTCAAAATCAAATGTTTGGTAAGAAATTTCGCCCGGAAAAGTATACGGCATTGGGCCGGGATAATTTTGCAAGGCACGATCAAACTGATCTTGTCCATATATCGGCATACGCCCTTCATGTCCCCATTGAGAAATCGATGACCAATGTGCCGGTTCGTCAAAACCTTCAAAGGGCGGTAGAAAAGCGATATGAGCAATGCCATAGAAAAAAACGGCAATGAGCACAAAACGGTATGTAGGCCATTGTGAAAAATTAAACATAAAAGCCTGCCTGAACACTGAAAACTAGTTTTGCGAATCTGTATGGGAAGAGTGATTAACACTGCCCATATTTTGTGCCTTTTGGCTTGCTGGTTTTAGATATAAACCGGCCACTACAACAACAAGAACAATCAAAACAATATAAACGGATTTCATTTTGGGATCACGCCACACTTGTTTGCGTTTTTCAGCGCGCATTTGCTGTTCTATGCGTGCTTGTTCTTCTTGTTTGCGTTTTCTGTGTTTTTCAAAATCATGGACAGCCATGTATCATCCCCTGCCATATCCTATTCGCTTTTTTATCTCGAACATTCACTGGCATACCATCTACAATTGCACCATATCCAAGCTAACGACTCAGACGCCTTTCAGCTTGAATATGGTTTTAGATCAAGTGCTTCGTGGTCACAAGGACTAGTCAGTCCCAAATAAATCTCGTGTAAAGATCTTCTCTGGCACATCAGACAAATCTGAGCTGTGGCGATTTGCAATAATCACATCACATTCGGATTTCAGTCGGTTTAGATCATTCGTCACTTCTGAACCAAAGAAAGTGTCTTCTTCAAAGGTTGGCTCAAACACCATAACCTGAATACCTTTGGCCTTGATCCGCTTCATAATGCCTTGAATTGATGATGCACGGAAATTGTCTGATCCGGCCTTCATGACCAGGCGGTACACACCGACAGTTTTCGGGTTTCTTGCGATGATCGCATCTGCGATAAAGTCTTTACGTGTTGAATTTGCATCCACAATCGCGCGCACAAGATTTTGCGGAACAGCATCATAGTTTGCCAGCAATTGCTTAGTATCTTTGGGCAGACAATAACCACCATATCCAAAAGATGGGTTGTTATAATGCGTTCCAATGCGCGGATCTAAGCCCACACCATCAACGATATCACGTGAATTTAGGCCAAGAGCCATTGCATATGAATCCAGCTCATTAAAATAAGCGACGCGCATAGCTAGATAGGTGTTTGCAAAAAGCTTGATAGATTCAGCTTCTGACGCACCTGTGAACAGAATTGGAATATCTTTATCAAGCGCGCCTTCAGCTAGTAAATCCGCAAACACTTTAGCGCGTTCGGATTTTTCACCCACCACAATGCGGCTTGGGTGTAGATTATCAAACAATGCCCGCCCTTCCCGTAGGAATTCGGGGCTGAATATTATATTCTGACAACCCGTGCGTTTCGTCAGGTCCGATACAAAACCAACTGGAATAGTTGATTTGATGACCATCACAGCATTTGGATTTATACCGCGAACCGTATCGACCACTTTTTCGACAGTTGAAGTATCAAAAGCGTTTGTATCAACATCATAATTTGTCGGCGTTGCAATGATAACATAATCAGCACCGCCATAAGCTTCTACCGGGTCTGTCGTTGCGCGTAAATTTAACGTGCCTTTTGCAAGATATTCCTCACACTCGGCATCAACAATGGGAGATTTTCCCGCATTGATCAGATCGACTTTTTCTTGAACGACATCAAACGCGACAACTTCATGGTTTTGCGCCAATAAAATTGCGTTGGAAAGTCCAACATACCCCAACCCAGCGATACCAATCTTCATGTGCTAATTCCAATTCCACACTGTCATTTACAAAAGAACCTGCGAACAAATACAATGACTGAGAAACTATGCAAGTTGTTCCCAAGCACTGATTTGCATTTGAGAGAATAAGATGCACATTTCACGCCAGATATGCCCGTTAAGCGTTCAGACTTCTAGCAAATCATCTAGGAGCGCCTGAGCTGCCCGTTCCCATGTATATTGGCTAGCCTGCGCTTTTCCTAAATCTGAATATTGATTTCGCAGACTTTCACTTTGCCAAAATGCTGAAATTGCTGTGCTCCAGTCTTTTGAATTATCAGCATCCGCATAAACAACAGCTTCGCCGCATATTTCAGGGATTGAGGCACACCGCGTTGTAATGACAGGACATCCCACACTCATGGCTTCAACAGGTGGCAAACCAAAACCTTCATGCTTGGAAGGATAAGCAAAACACATCGCATTTTCATACAATGCGCGACGTTCGCCATCACTTATCCGGCCTGCAAAGACAATTTGATCGGATGCTTCAATGCCCTCATCCTGAAATGTCTCCTTCATGTCCGGTCCAAACAAAACCAATGGCAGGTCTATATTGATCTCTGGATGATTCTGACGGTCAAACACATCCATTAAAACACCCATATTTTTATGTTTGTAAGAATTTGAAAGTCCCAACACATACCCATTCTTCTTCAGGCCATGCTTTGCCAAAATTGATGTTTCCGAAGGATGTCGAGTTACATGATCCACCCCATTATGAATGGTACGGACCGTCTCACTATTGCCGACCCCCTGTTTAATCAGCGCTTGCGCTGCATAATGAGATGGTGTGAATATGCGTTTGTATTTGCGCCCCATTAAAGCATTCAATAGCTTAGTGTAAATCACATAAGCCTTTGAATATGAATGGGAACTTTCATAAACATTGGCATCATGGATGAACACGACAGCATTGGCTCGAAACACTGGACCAATGTTACAGAAATTGATCAACAAACGCTCTTTCGCCATGAAAGGTAATTTTATCTGGTGCCAGATTGGTCTGGGAAGCTTTCCAGCTTGAATATATCTAGCTGTTAGGCCTGCCGCCTCTTCAAATGGCTGTTCCGCAAGTAGAATTTCAAGATCGGACAGCAAATCCGTATATCTAGGCTGTTTTTTTAATAACTGAAAAGCACGCAAATATTCCGATGCGACACGCCCTTCTGGATAAGCTTCTCGATGTAAAAACGCACCATTGACCGCTAAACCAGCATTCTTTTTCATGGACAAACACCCTGCCGCGCCACAACCCTAAGGAAACAACTTCTATCACAAGCTGTCAGGCAATGGAAATTGGATAGCAAGCGCAATATCAACCAGACTCAATCAAGGCTATGGTTTGGCCGCCTTAGTTCAATTTTTATCTTCCTGCGTTTGTCCTAAAACTTTAACCACGGTCTTCATCACCATGTCTTGCCATTGGGGCAATTCAACATTGTGCACTCTGGCAATTTTCGAACAATCCAATCTCGAATTTGCTGGTCTAGGCGCAGGCAAAGGATATTCTTCGGTTGTGATAGAATTCAGCTTCGGTGTAGGTCCACCGGCTAGCTCAGACGCTTTAAATATTGCTTCTGCAAACCCATGCCATGACGTATATCCACGGCAAGTCATGTGAAAAACACCATAAAGCTCTGTATTATCAGGCTGTTCGACAATATTGCGCGCGACTTTCACTATCCCTTGTGCGATTGCATCAGCATGGGTTGGTGCGCCAAATTGATCATTGACCACACCTAATTCACCACGCGCTGCACCAACCCGCAGCATGGTTTTAAGAAAATTGTTTCCGGTTTCCGAATAAACCCAAGCCGTGCGCAAAATCACATGTTTTGGATTGACATAAGCCGCGAGCTTTTCACCCTCAAGCTTGGTTTGCCCATAAACACCCTGAGGGTGAGTTGCGTCCGTCTCAACATATGTTCCATCACTAAGATTGGCACGTATATCAGCCAGATCTTCAGCATCATAATCTGCATATTCGGGGTTTTCTGGATCATAAATGTCTGCAGTTTTATCACCTGCAAAAACATAATCCGTCGATATCTGGATAATGGGAAGGTTTAATTTAGCCGCTGCCATCGCCACAGCTCCAGCGCCTGTCGTATTCACGGCCGCAGCCATGTCCCCTTCTTCTTCGGCTTTATCTACATTGGTATAAGCCGCAGCGTTGATGACTACATCAGGGCCAATATCTTCAATCATCAAACGCAAATGTTCACATTTATCATCATCTGCAAGTTCGGATAGATCCAACCAAGGGCGTCCAGCCGTATAAACATCGAGACTATCTTGATCCGCAAGCTTGATTAGGGCTTTCACAACCTGACCGTTTTCACCCGTAACGAAAACTTTCATAGTGCCCGACTCCGCTTGTGCTAAACATTTTAATGCGTGAGTCTGATATCAAATGGAGGTGTTTTGGCAAGGCTTGTCGACAGGTTTCAATCGACAAAATTCCTGAGTAAGAAACTAAAGTATTTTACAAATCACCTGCACTTATCCTAGAATCAACCCAACCTGACATTTGTTAAAATGCCTGTTACGACATTGAAACGCTATTCAACCCTTGGTAAATAAAATTCAACTATTAAGAGGTCGACGCCAATGAGTACGGCTCAAATTAGGTTCTTTCGTGAAATAACCGCACCGCTTATTGAAGGCGTCGTCATCATCGACAGGCGTGGTTCAATTCTTGTCTCAAATCAGGCTGTCACTGACTTATTTGGTTATTCTGAAACTGATCTTGTTGGAAAAAATGTAAACATACTCATGCCCGCTGAATATGCGCCGCATCACAACAGTTATATTGACCGCTACAACAGAACCAATGAAGCAAGAATTTTAGGTGTAGGACGAAATGCCGAAGGACAACATTGTGATGGCAGCATTTTTCCCGTTAATCTGAAGGTCAAAAAAATAGAGTTTGAAAACACCCCCTATTATATGGGGGTCATACATAGCCTTCAACGACAACAAAAAGCTGCAGACACACTAAAATTTCATACCGAACTTTTAGAACGCGCAGAGGCCATCGCCCATTTAGGCCATTGGCGCGTTGATCTGGTAAAAAATCAATTATTTTGGTCAAAAGAAATATATCGTATTCACGGCGTCACGCCCGACACTTACACGCCAGATGTCGAAAGTGCATTAGATTTTTATCACCCTGACGACCGAAAAATCGTCAACGGACTTCTTGATCAAGCTATTGAAAGTGATGAAGATTTCACCTTCGAAGCACGTATATTAAACACGAGTGGACAAACTGTATATGTGCGCTCTTCGGGTGAATCAACGCGTGACAAGCATGGCAATGCGATATCTGTTTTTGGGGTATTTCTCGATATCACCAAAATGAAACAGACCGAATTAGCCCTTATAAAAGCAAATGAAGAATTAGAAGAATTTGCTTACAGAACATCGCATGATTTGAGATCTCCCCTCGTCTCTTCCGCCTCTCTCATCGCATTGTCCAAAAAAGAGATCGCCAACAAAAATTTTGAACACGCAAGCCAATGTCTAGATCTGGTTGAACACTCACTCACAGACTTGGACACACTCGTTCAGGACATCCTCACGCTAACTCAGGCACAAAAACAAGATGAAGATCTTGAAAGCATCAATGTTGGGGACATGATTTCCAATGCGATCCAAAAAATGTCTCATATTGAAAATTTCAACCGTCTTGATGTCCAGATCGAGCTAAATAAAGATCTAGTATTAAAAACCCAACCTAATCGGTTCAACTTGATCATTGAAAATCTAATATCCAACGCTATCAAATATCAGAATACTCAAGAAGAAAATTCTTATCTAAACATCACGGCTTGGACTAAAAACAATTTCTTTATACTTGAAGTTACAGACAATGGACTTGGTGTTCCTGAAGAATATCATTCTAAACTATTTGAAATGTTTAAAAGATTTCACACCCGTGTTGCCCACGGTTCAGGATTAGGATTGTATATGGTCAAAAAGAGCGCTGAACTCCTCGGTGGAGAAATTGGCTTTCTACCAAGAGCCAAAGGCAGCAAATTCAGATTGCTCCTACCATTATCCTCAGATGAAAAAGTATAACAATGAAATTAAAAACAGTTTTAATTATTGATGATAGCAAAGCATCTCAGCATTTGACCAAATATGCGATAGAATTTTTCGATCCAACGATTAAAGTTCTTCAAGTTTATGATGGAAAAGAAGCGCTGGAATTATTGGCGACGCTAGAAACACAACCTGACCTGATTTTTCTAGACATTAATATGCCAGCTATGAATGGACATGAATTCCTAGATGCCTTTTCCCAGAAAGGTTATAAATCTTCCGTAGTGATCATGTTGACGTCTTCAGATCAGGAAAAAGACAAACAACGTTCCATGTCTTTTGATTGCGTCAAAAAATACATTATCAAACCGCTTGAACAAGCACATTTGCAAGAAATAACAGAATCTTACGCTGATTGGAGCGCGTCCCTAAACACCCCATCAGACGACTCCTAAGCTACATCTAGTTCAAGTCCCCTATTCGCTCCAATATGGGGACGATATCTCTTATGTCTTCCGAACAATAATGAGACCCGCGCTATATCCCGCGCCAAATGAACAAATCAATCCAATATCACCCGCAGTGAAATCATCATTATACTTATCAAAGGCAATGATAGATCCCGCTGAAGATGTGTTTGCATATTCATCCAAAACTACAGGAGCCATGCTTATATCAGCGTCTTTCCCCAGCACTTTTTGGGTAATGAAATTATTCATATTGATATTAGCCTGATGAAGCCACATGCGCTTGATTTGGTCCGGTGCGATATTATTGACCGCTAGCTCATCAGTAATCATTTGCGCCACCATAGGCACAACTTCTTTAAACACTGAGCGACCATTTTGCACGAAAAGCTTGTCAGGTTTGCCAACACCCTCAGGCGCTGCATGATTTAAAAAGCCGAAATTATTGCGGATATTGTTGGAAAACTCTGTAATCAGTTTCGATCCGATAATTTCCCAGCTACCATCATGGTTCTTCTCCTCAGATTCGACCAAAACGGCCGTCGCCACGTCCCCAAAAATGAAATGGCTATCACGGTCTTTGAAATTCATGTGGCTTGTACAGATTTCAGGACTACAAACCAGAACAGATTTGGCCTGACCACCTAAAATTAAACCACGTGCAGTTTCAATCCCGAAAGTGGCCGATGAACACGCCACATTCATATCAAAAGCAAACCCAGACGTGCCTAGATATTTTTGAACCTCAATGGCAATTGCTGGATAAGCACGTTGCAGATTAGAACACGCGACAATCACAGCATCGACGTCTTCAGGCTTGCGACCGGCGCGTTCAAGAGCTTGTTTCCCAGCTTTAACAGCCATTTCCGCCAAAACAGAAATCTCATCATTTGGACGCTCAGCAATACGCGGAGCCATGATGTCATTATCCAAAATGGGTTCTTTAGATAAAACATATCGCGCTTTTATACCGGAAGCTTTTTCAATAAAAGCAGACGATGACGGCGCTAATGCGTCCACCTCCCCAGTTTCAATCGCGTTGGCATTTTTCGTATTAAAACGCTCAACATATGAATTATATGACTCAACAAGCTCTTCATTTGAAATGCTGTTTGGCGGCGTCCAAAGCCCTGTGGCGCTAATACGTGCTGTCACAAAATCCTCACTCGATAGATACTGGGTCAGCCATAATACCCATTTAATTCATCCTAGCCAGAGGCTAGTCCCATTGAATTGCCCCTGCACGGATTTAAAAAGCTAAAATGACGGCGCTCCCCTATTCACATAAGATCAGAACCGTCCTACCCATTTTCAATCTGATTTTGCTTTATCTGTGCCAGCGAGTTCACCCATGCAAACCTTGATCGTTATTCCGTCTCGATACGCTTCCAAACGGTTTCCGGGCAAACCTCTGCATGTCATTGCGGGCCATTCCATGCTGGCGCGCGTGGTGGATATAGCTGCAAAAGTTTGCGCCCAAAATGCCAATGTCTCTTATGTCGTCGCCACAGATAATGCAGATATTGAAGCCCACGCAAAAGAGATTGGCGCACCTGTCGTCATGACTGATCCTGATCTGGCTTCAGGGTCAGATCGCGCACTCGCAGCGGCCCAGATTTTTGCGCCCGGGGCAGATTTCATCATCAATCTTCAAGGTGATGCCCCTTTCACGCCGCCTTCTCATGTTCAAGCCATTATTGAAGCAGGAAAAACATCTGGCTGTGATGTCGTCACTCCCGTTTTAAACATGAGCTGGGACGCATTGGATATCATGCGCGTTCAGAAGAAATCACAACCCTTTTCCGGCACAAGCTGTGTGCGCCGCGCCGATGGTGAAGCGATGTGGTTTTCTAAAACCGAAATGCCCGCCAATCGCAAAGAAGCAGACATGCGTAGCAAAAGCGCAATGTCTCCTGTGTGGCGTCACATTGGACTTTACGGCTATAAACGTGAAGCTTTACAGCGCTTTACACAACTTTCCGAAGGCCATTACGAGCGCCTTGAAGGCCTTGAACAATTGCGTTTTCTTGAAAATGGCATGCGCATTATGACTGTCCCCGTCACCACGACAGATGCCGCTATGTGGGGCGTCGACACGCCAGAAGATGCAGCTTTTGCCGAAAAGCTAATCGCTGAACAAGGCGACCCGATGAATACGCAGAATAAAGACCAATAATATGAGCCGCCAAATCTATATCATTCGTCATGGTAACACATTTAATAAGGGAGATGTCGTCACACGCGTTGGCGCACGCACTGATCTTCCGCTTTCTAATTCTGGTCAAGCCCAAGCAGATGCGCTCGCATCTTTATTGGCAGAGCGTGTTACACAATTTGATGCTGCTTATTGCAGCCCGCTTTTGCGTACCCAGCAAACAGCCAAAACAATTCTAGCCGCCCAATCAAATCCCCCTGCTCTCACATTAGTGGATTTCCTTCGCGAAATTGATTATGGCCCAGATGAAAACCAACCCGAAGACGATGTCATCGCCCGCATCGGCCAAAATGCATTAAACCTTTGGGAAAGTGACGCGATCGCGCCAGATGGCTGGCAAGTCTCACCGGCACAATTGATTCAAGCGTGGAAAGATCTGTTTACAAAAATAGCAGCTGAAACAGGTAAAACCGGCCCCGTTCTTGTTGTCACTTCCAATGGTGTGGCGCGTTTTGCGCTTCAAGCAATTGGCAATACGGGTGAACACGCGCTAAAATTAAAAACCGGCGCTTTTGGAATAATAGAAGCTAGCGCTCATGATGATCTGGCTATTTTAGAGTGGAATGTCAGACCTTAAACATTATCCCGCTTTTTCGGATAATCATGCTGCAATCATCCATGCAATTTATACGCATATGCGTATTTAATTGACTTATACGCGAAACCGTATATATTGTCTTCATACGCAATAGCGTATATTGCTTTCTTAGTCAGATAAAGCAGACAGACATGACAGATATTATCCGTAGCCCGCGCAATGTCGGCGATGCCATTCGCAAAATCAGGCTTGAAAAAGGTTTAACTCAAACTGAATTAGCAGCACGCGTGAATGTGCGCCAAGCCACGATTTCTAAACTAGAAAGCGGCGAACCGGCCACTCGCCTCTCCACATTATTTGATGTGCTTATGGCGCTAGATATGGATTTACATATCATGCCCAAACCAAACTCAACACCAGACGACACAGCCAATTTTGAGGACATTTATTAATGGCTGAAAACCATTCTCGCCGTAAATTACATTTAACAGCGAGCGCATCTGGCAAATTGAAAATATCGCGTTCGCAAACCTTAAAAGTTTGGCTAAATGCTAGATGTGTTGGTCAACTGACACGCGCAACTGATGGCGGTCTGAGTTTTGTCTATGATGCAAATTGGTTAAATTGGCATGGTGCCACACCCATCTCAACCAGCATGCCATTACAGACGCAAAAATACGCTGATGAGCGTGTGCGTAATGTGTTTGAAAACCTGTTGCCTGATGTACAGCAAGTGCGAGAAAGTCTAGCCACGCGATTTAAAGCTGATGGCACAGATCCCTTCTCCCTCCTTGCCGCCATCGGCATGGATTGTGTCGGCGCTTTGCAATTATTACCAACAGACATAGAGCCAGGACATGCAGGTTTAATCGCTGGTGGAGAGGCATTAAGCGAAGAAGATCTTGCCAAAATGTTGCGCCAGTTACGCCAGACCCCTCTTGGACTAACAGACGAATACAAAAATGATTTTCGTATCTCTATAGCAGGTGCCCAAGATAAAACGGCACTGCAATATTACCAATCCGCGAATGGTTCAGGCATTTGGCGAAAACCAATTGGCACAAGCGCAACAACACATATTTTCAAGCCCGCAATCGGCATGCTTTCAAACGGCGTCGATATGCACGATAGCGTTGAAAATGAATGGTTTTGTCTCAAACTTTGTGCGCATTTAGGATTAAAAACAACGCACGCTGACATCGCTATATTTGAAGATCAAAAAGTATTGATTGTGGAACGCTTTGATCGCCTTCTAACAAAAGACAATCGCTTGCTACGTCTACCGCAAGAAGATTTCTGTCAGGCGCTCAACCTTCCCTCTTCGCGAAAATACCAACGCGATGCCGGCCCCAATTTGCTGGATATGTTTGCGCATTTAAAAGAGAGCAATAATCCGCTTGAAGATCGTTTAACGCTTATGCGGGCACAACTTGTTTTCTATCTTTTGGGGGCAACAGATGGTCATGCAAAGAATTTTTCTTTGCGACATATCCCTAAATCTATCCCCGCTCAATCAAACCACCCCGCCCCCGGATTTATACTTGCGCCAATCTATGATGTGCTAACCGCGCAGCACATTGTCGACAAAGGCCAGATTTCACAAAACCAATTTAAACTGGCTCTGTCTGTAGGTCGTTCAAACCATTATCGCATGGATGAAATCACGCGCCGGCATTTTCAGGAAACGGCTGATTTGGCCGGTTTACCAAAATCTGCAATATCAGACCTCATTGATGATCTCAGCAAACGCCTGCCAAATGCGATCGACACTATTTTAGCAAGCACACAACATAAAATCCCCAGCGAGCTGACAGAAAGCCTACACAAAGCCAGCACAAAACGCCTAGAAACTCTGCAAATTATGTAGAATGTTTCGTCATTGGTGCAGCAAATTGTCAGCAAGACTTTATAAATTTGCGTTTGTTTACAATGGCCCCATAGCCATAATCATACCCAGATATTCGACGGCCTGTTCATTGCCTTGGTTTGCTGAACGGGAAAGATATTCAATGCCTTTTTGGATATCCATGTCTCGCCCTTCCCCCAAAACAAAACAATTACCATAATTAAATTCGCCTCGGGCATCTTGCTGTGCGGCCGCTTTTTCAAACCAGTCACAACCGAACTTTTTATCTAGAGGCAATCTCTTACCTTCAAAGTAAACTGTTCCGATTTTGGTTTGCGCAATAGCATACCCCTGCTCTGCTGCACGCTTCAAATAAACGAGTTGTTTCAAATTGTTCTGAGGATAATGGATGCCGTGCTCATACAAACCAGAAAGGATATAGCTGGCATGTCCGTAAGACTGAGCAGCCGCTTTTTCATACCATTTGACAGCTATTGCCAAGTTTTTTTGTGTGCCAATTCCATATTGATGCATTTGCCCCAGCGTGACCTTAGCACTGGGAATAATTGAAGATTTTTCATACAATGCAAAAGCTGTTTCCATATTTTTTGGGACACCTAAACCATTTGCATATGAAAAACCAAGATTCAGATGGGCAGCAACATAGCCTGCATTTGATGCTTTCATTAGCCACACAATAGCTTCTTCATCCTGTCCTGCTTTAGCGAGGCTTCGGCCTAGCCAAAACTGGATATTTGCTTGATCCGGGTTTGTTTTCAGCGCTTCACGACAAACAGAAATAGCTGTTGGAGCATTGATTTTATTAAATAAAATACCAGAAAAATCACTTTCCGGATCAGCTGGCATACCCGCCAATTTCTCACATTGAGCTGGAGATGCAGCATAAACTGGAGAGACTAATATAGCCGTCACCACACTCAAAACCGCGAATGTAAATATAAATTTCATACCATTACCCCAACCAAAAAACGATATTAGTCGAAAAGACATAACTTAGGTTTTAATTACAATCGCAGATGATGGCGAGAGTTTGTTAGCGAGAAAGCTGTTATGTTTATCCGCATAAATGTAGGCTGATTGACTTTAAACCTTCACCCCATTTTCGATCAAAAACAGCCTTACACCTTCTAGCTCTTTTGCATAACGTTTCCATTTTCCAATGGACCCAGTATAGAGCGGCTCGCGCACTTGATTTGCACTTGGGGTGGCGACAGCTTTGCTGGAAGAATGAAAATCTAAACACCCCTCTTCCCAATCTAATCCACAATGTAAGAGCAAATTTGCAGTCTCTGATCTTTGGTCCGCTATGAGGTCTTCATAGCTTAAAATCATAAATTGTTCGGGAAATTCCTGGGCCCAAAAATCCGTCATTTTTAGATAGGCCAGATAAAAGCGCGCTGTGCTTATTAGATCGTAGGAATAAGTGTGATATCGCGCGCCGCCTCCAAATAAGTGTTTGTAATTGCTCCATATTGTATCCATAGGGTGACGCCGCAAACACACCATTTTGGCATTTGGCAATGCCTTTAAAATGAAGCCAGCATACATAAAATTGAGCGGTAATTTATCGGTAAAAACAGCGCTATCCTTTGCGCCAACATGCAGGCGTGCATTTGTCATATAAGCGCGCCCAACTGCGTTTATATCCGCTTTTCCAGCCTTAGTTATGGTCTCAATATCCAACACAATTTTAGAGTTTGTGCCCGATGCCTGCTTCACCGCCAATGGCATGGATTGGAGTTCTCCGGCCGATTCAACACTTGAATGCGCCGATAAAATTCGGTCAACAAGTGTTGTCCCCGTGCGCGGAATACCGCCTATAAACAACACCTTATCGTCTATTTTTGAGATGTTTTTCGTCGATGTTTTTTTATAGACATCTAGAAAAGCCCCTATCAATTCCTCATCATGTTTCACATCAAATTTCACATTCGACATAAATTGCGTATTGGCCGCATGTAAGTGTTTGAAGCTTTCTTCAGACTGTCCTAAGTCCTCGTTTTCTTTGGATAAAGCATATTGAATCCGCATGATTTCAATTTTACGGCTCGCCTTTTCAAGCGCGTTTTCCAACCGATCAATATGGTTATTTTCTGCTGTGCATTTTGTGATTTCAGCCAATCCCAAATGCGCTTTTCCATAGAGCGGATCTAGTTTCAGCAGCGCTTCATATTGCAAAGCGGTGCTGCGTTTGTCTCCAAAATATGTGTGGCTTCTGGCGAGATTGTCTCGAAACTCTATCGAGTTTGGATTTAGTTTCACCGCCTTTTCAAACAATCCAAGCGCAAACTTGTGATGCCCGAAACGCGTTAGCACATAGCCTAAAGTGTTGTGCGTATTTGCATCCGTTTCACCCTGAAGAAACTCCAACGCTTGAAGCGCAAATGTAAGCGCCTCCTCATCATTGCGCAGCATGAGATGTGCTTTGGATAACTGGCTTAGATATTTTGCACTTTCAGGACATTTATCAATCGCGGTTTGAAAATATGCCAATGCTTGAGCTACTTTACCTTGCTCAAGAAAACATTGGCCCAGCGTAAAATTTGCCTCCCCTGCTTTCGCCTTATCAGAGTGAGATAAATTGGGACGTGCCGACTCTGCAAGCGTCATTAAATGCTGCACTTTCAAACGCTTTTTGGCGTTCTTTAATTCGCCTCCAACAATGCTCATAAATATCTCAACTGATCTTTTTGCCCGACAAAGCTGGCCAGAACTTTATCTATTTCTTTCCTAGCAATCGCCCAAAAAAACCGACATGGCGTGTCACCAAAGGTGTTTGCACCTTATTAGAGCGATCATAACGGTCATGCACTTGGCGCTTAACTTTTGCTGGAGCCTGCATGTGAGCTGGCGTTTTTACAGATGTTGTTGGCATTGTCCAATTGCCATCCGGTTTTAGCGTCTTGGTTTGAGTTTTTTCATATGATGGGACTGATTTCTCAGGCGAAAATGCCTGTTTAGGTGATGGCCCATATTTATTGGGCCCAGCCTGCCCCGGCATAAAACCACTGACAAGAATATCAATAATAGCCCCAATCCCCGGCACCAAAACCCAGAGCATATTCCATCCTGATCTTCCCATATCATGGTGGCGGCGCACTGAAGTGGCGATATAGGCCCGCACAAAAAACAATACACACATTATCATCAACAATGGGCTAAGAGTTGTAAGTCGGTCGTTTCCAGGGTCAGTGGCAATACGGGCTAACACCAAAATAACAGTAAAAAGTGTCACGAATAAAAGCGGTAAGATGAAAAACATCCTCACCCACCAACCGGTCCGGTCAATGCGCCCTTTTGTGCCGAAAAGATAATTGATCATCGCGATGGCCTTTGTAGCTATACTGCTCAAATGCCATAAAAACCGCATGACACAGTTTTATTAAGCGCAACTTTTAAAAAGAAGCCAGAATCAAAGTGAAAATGCTGTGTTGTTACAAAGCAGCATTATACAAATTTGCTTGCAATACCGATTGCGTGAGGCTCGTCTGAATCGCCCTCTTCGGCTGTGTCAATTTCTGGCTCTTCATAG
Organism: Hirschia baltica ATCC 49814; assembly: GCF_000023785.1. Classification (NCBI taxonomy): domain Bacteria; kingdom Pseudomonadati; phylum Pseudomonadota; class Alphaproteobacteria; order Hyphomonadales; family Hyphomonadaceae; genus Hirschia; species Hirschia baltica. The sequence continues at coordinate 26,982 of NC_012983.1, read as the reverse complement.
CTTTGAGATGGCAATTGCACGCCATCTTCACCGGCAAATTCAAAACTAAATGCAGATGGCTCAGGCGTAGGCTTAGGAGCCTGTTTTGATGATGCCGGTGCACGGTTTACGGATGCATTTTGTTTTTGCGGCGCAGACATTTGCACCACTTTTGCCCGCTTTGGTCCCAAACCTTGAGCCACAGGTGCAATTGGCGCGTTTGCCTGACCTGCATTGGCGTAGCGTCCATCATTGGCCGCAACAGGTGCAGGAGCTGGCGCATATATATTGGCTTGAGGTTGGGCATTTTGCATGGCCCTGCTCTGCGCTTCTCGCACAAACACAACATTTACAAGCAATAAGCCGAAAGATTTCATAATCTCCATGACCAACACGAGACTACCTAAACGGTTTGATTGCACAAATTGGAGGAAACCCCAGACACTATCAAACTGTGCGCCTTTTAGCTCTCCATCCGCAGAAATAGGCAATGGCGTTGCCCCTTTAGAGCCAACAATAGAGGTTGATACTTCTATATTGGCCCCTGCTCCCGTCGCTTTGGCCAGAATATCTCTTTGTTCGATCAATTCATTGTCCAGAAAAATACGACGTTCTGCTTTATTCAGCTCTGAAGACAATTGTGCCCTCTTCGTCACATAATTTTCCGGCAAACGGTCGCGCTGGGCTTTAATTTCATCCGGCGTGCGCGTCATGCCAATAAAGGAAAGTTCTTCTTTAATCTCCTCAATGCGCTCAGCGGCCAAAGCAGATTGGGTTTTCAGCGCGCTCTTTTGTTCTAGGGCTCGGCGTTGCGCACTCGCCTGCTCTTCTGCGTTAGACGCGTCAACATAATAAGACCAGCTTGCACTCGCGTTTTGAAATGTCGCCATTGACCAAACAGGAAAGAATAAAAGCGCCATTAAAAGCCGCGGAATACTTGGACGCGCGAAACACCAAATAATCACAACAAGCAACACGGCCCCAATAATTTCAGAGATGATGCCGGTTCCAAAAGCGATCCAGTAATCAACCCCCTCTACCCCGGCCGTCCATGTCACAATGTTTCCATAGCCAGAAAGCAACATACACGTAAGCACAAGCATAATGATTGTGATCCGGATCACCTGCCCTGGCAGCCCATGTTCAGGTGCATCTTGCCCCTCTTGTTGGGCAAGTTCAGGTTCTCGGTTGTGCGTTTTTCTTGGGAAAATGCCCATCTCACCGGCTCTCTTCGTACTCTACGCAGTTAGAGGCTGCCCTCATTTGCGAATATGAAGCCCATAATTAGAGCGACGAGCTTAAGGCCAAGTTAAGCATCCCCATAAAATCAGGAAACTATCACTATATATGTGTGTCTATGTAGAACCCTATATGTATATGCGTATATACAGCTACACCAATATACTTATGTATCTCTATATGTATGTCATGCTCGCATGTTAGATATCCAGACATCTATATAGCTAGAGCGCGATACTGCTAGCATTCTAGAAAGCTGGCAAGTTAGCAAAATAGAAACCTATCCATTGTACTTCTTAGGAAAATTGTTGAGGGTTTAAGGAAATGCGCATGCAATTGATAGCAATAGCGAGCCAAAAGGGCGGTGCAGGCAAGACAATGTTGGCACAGAATCTTGCATTTGCGGCTCATGAGTCGGGAAGAAAAGTCGCCATTTTCGACTTAGACCCGCAAATGACGAGCCTGAATCAATTCGATAAGCGCACACAACAGGGCTTAGATGGCGAACCAGCGACCATTGCAGCGACATTAAATCGGCTTCCACAGCTGCTAAGAGCTGCAAAAAATGAGGGAAGGGACCTCATTATTTACGATATGCCGCCAAATATTGGTCAAGAAAGTTTTCTGATCGTCAATGAAGTCGACCTCGTTTTGATCCCAACACAGCCGCAAGCCTATGATCTTGAAGCCATTGAAGCGACAATCGCGATTGCTGCAACAGTGAACACACCTGGCGCTGTGGTTATCAATCGCGTGCCAAAAGAAATGAAAGAACTCGCTGATGATGCGCGTCAGTTTGTCGAAGTAAAATGCTCATACCCAGTGGCTCCAGTTATTATCCATGACCGCGTTCAGTTCATGGAAGCTGCTGCCGCTGGCTCTTCACCATTGCTTGAACATTCTCGCACGCAAGCGGCCAAAGAGATCCGCGATCTCTGGGCATGGGTGAGCCAACGTTTAGAACAAACAAGAGCTATGCGGGGGAATGCAGCATGAGTTTTCTCAAAGGCTTAGAACCAAATATTCGCGGCAAAGAAGCTGGGAATACTGCGCCCACAAATGCATCGCGAGTAGGGGCCAATGCAGCTGCTCAACCTGCTTCAGCAGGTGAACAAGACAACCAAACACCGCTAACCGGATATCAAGCGACGCAAAGACCTGCGCCAGAAATTGATGAAAATACAAGCATGGGACCAAGTGTGTCGCCAGCTGATTTAAAAGCAGCTTTTGATGTCAAACATCCTGAACAACGCGAATATCAAAGCCTTAAAGAGGCTAGAGATGGTATTGCACAAGAATTGGGCCAAGAAAAAGCGACACCTTTTGGTGAATATCAGCGCCGGATCAAAGGTTTTATCGACGAACATGACAATGCGCGCCTGAATATAAAAGGAAAGGGCAAGCAGGTTCAGCTTAATTTCCGCATCAGCGAAACATCACGCCATTTCCTCAAGCTTGTTGCGCTTGAAAACCATGTCGATGTTACGACTTATGTTTTTGGAGCTATTAATGCGCGTCTTCATGCCGAAGGTCGCACACGCTTTGTCAGATAGGCAAAACCTCTAAACCAAATGAAAATTGAACGTTCAATCTTCCAGTCAAGAGATTGGAGGAAGGAGCGTGTCTATTCGCCAAAATCATTCTCCATAGCTTTGGATATTCTTGAACCCTGTTGAAAAAATTTGATTTCATATTCTGTTGTTTTGTTTAAACGAAGTGTGTCTAATCCCCATTCTGGCGAACAGACACATCTCGTTTAAACACTGATAATATTAATTTATTTGGGAATGACACACGTTTTCGCAAAGGCATGTTTGCTTGGCTTAAGCATTCAAATATCCTTTAGGGAAAAATCGTTTTTCCGAGGGGCTGGAGAGCTATTTTAGGCTATTTATGTGCAGGGGCAGCTGAAACGAAAACGGCTCTCACGCAGGCTCACAGCGCCGTTAAAACCAAACTTTCCCTAGATGCAAATTTAACTTAGGTCCAACACAAAATATCGTGAAAGGTAAGTGTTTAATTGGGTCATTTGAAGTTTGATGTGTGTATTGGAAGTTTAGATTGTTTTTTGGATTGTGAGAGGGAAACAGCCACGTTTGGATGGTCGTGGTTTGTCTTTTTCCTAATTATTGACGAAAAGTCTTAATTTTCGAGCAAATTTTAAGTTTGTGAGATGCTGCTAAAATCCTTTAAGTGTTTAAATATGTGTTAGATATAGTGTTAAGGGTCTAAATTCGGCTGTAAGCTCTTGTTTTTACAGCAGGCTATTGGACACGCTGTGTCTGTTCGCCAATTATATGTGTCTAAACCCCACAAAAACGTGTCCGTTCGCCAATTTCTGAATATCATTTACGGGGCGTTGAAATCGTTAATTTCCTAGACCGTGTCTAATCGCCAAAAACTGGGTTTTGCAGGTTTTAAGACCGTGTCTAATCCCCATTTTTTCAAAATACCGTGTCTAATCGCCAGTTTAAGCGTGTCTGTTCGCCAGAATTACATTTTTTGAGTCCTTTTGACGGCCTTTCTCTGTGTTTGGAGGCGGGTAAAGCGTGTCTGTTCCCCAACAAAAAAACTTATCCCACAAGAAAACGTGTCTGATTCCCGAGAATCATGTGGATAGTGATGATTCTATGAAAACAAAGATATCCTACATCACCGATTTTCAAGAATTGCCCGTATTTACAGGGGATTTGGCCCACATACGGCGTTTGTTAAGGATAAATCATTGGACATGCAGCCAATGAACGTGTCTAATTCCCGACACAAGACACACGCTTTTCGATGATTCTGACTGAAAATTTGTAGGATAAGGTTTGCACTTACCCATGGTGAAATCCACAGCGACGCACAAAACGGTAGAAGAAGAGGGCCTTAATGATGAGGCGGACTCTGGCTCAGTTTCTGGTGAAGTGCTGTCGCCGCAAGATCCCGGACCCTTGTTTGACGAAATGTTAGATCCAAACCCAAAACATTCTCCCTTATTGCCTGAGCGCTATCCCATGGGAGATTTGTTCGTGTGTGAGTTGGTCGATATTGTTTTAAAAAGCGATATGGCGAGTTTGGAATATCCATTTTATTCGCTGACTAAAAAGCCAGACCGGAATCCACGTCGTTTTGAACATGATGGTCGCTGGATAGAATTTCGTCCCAGTATCAAAGGCTTGCCGACAATCTATGACAAAGACCTGCTCATATATGCTATTTCCCACATCATGCGCGAAAAGCAGAGATCAGGCAAAACACCTAAAACCATTGTGATAGATCCATATCACTTCTTGTCTTACACAAACCGCCCGACAGGGGGCAGGGATTATGAGGCATTGGTGGATTCCATTGAGCGGCTAGAAGGCACACGTTACCGCACAAATGTGAAAACGGGTGGATTTGAACATGATGAATGGTTTGGTCTGTTTGAACGCGTAAAAATGAAGACACGTCGCACACCAAAGGGTGGTTTGCGGCCTGAACGTCTGGAAGTCACGATTTCAGATTGGACAATGGAAGCTATTCGCGCCGACGAAGTGTTGACACTCCACCGTGATTATTGGCGTTTGCGCCGGCCGATTGAACGCCGCGTTTACGAGATTATCAGAAAGCATTGCGGCCAACAGGATGGTTGGTCGATTGGGGTGGATAAGCTTCACCGCAAATCAGGATCACAAGCCACACGCCGCGAGTTTCGCCGCAAGCTGCACGAGGTGGTCAATGATAACCATCTGCCAGATTATGATGTCTATATCGAAAACGATATTCTCCACGCCACATCGCGTCAGGATTTCCTCGATAGCCATTCCGCTTCCAACAAAATAGCGACGGGTCGCGCCAAGAAAAATGATCTCCAAAGCTCAAGCGAAGAGGGCAGTGGTCAGGAATTAGGCCGCCAGATTGCCAGCCAACTACGCCGTATGCAGATCTCAGCTGATGGCTATGATGCCGCCAAAAAAGAAGCGCCGGGCTGGGATATATATTTCATCGAGGATGAATGGCGCACATGGATTGGCAAACGCGCCCAATCCGCCTTGATCGGGGCTGACCCTGAAAGCGCCATCGACCTCGTCCCGCGCAAACCCGACGCTGCCTTTATCGGATTTTGCAAAAACTGGTTTAAAACCAGAGGTAAACCAGAATAGGGATGTATTGTTCATTCCGGTTCATTTATTTAGCATTACTCGCCATTGCTTCAAGTGGTTTGAGCTTAGCTGAAGATAACCAAAGAGTGCTAAAACTATTTGGCAAAATAGATTCAGCGATGGTTGGTCTACTTGAAGAAATGCCAGAGGATGTGGAGACTGTTCTAATATCGTCTTCTGGGGGACTTCCCAGCAGCGCAGCGGAACTAATCGGCTTGGTTGCAGAAAATGAACTGAACATAGAAATAGGTGAAGTTTGTGTATCGGCTTGTGCTGAATACATTTTACCCTTTGCTCAGGGAGATGGGCGCACTTTGCACCTAAAGAACTCACCATTTATTGGGTTTCATTGGAACGCTCGGATAATACAGGAAACCGTAATTGCTCAAATATCAACAGATATCAGCAATTGTCCTTTTCGTGATGCCCAAGAACTTCGGTCATTGCATCTCAATTCAAATGTAAATCCAGATTTTTGGAAAGAGACACTAAAAAGGCTTGGTCAAAACTATTCCTTAGTACGGCTGGATCAGAATGCCTGTCCGGTCGTTAAGATGCAGTTTGAAAATACTATTTGGCTACCAACGAGTGAAGAATTGAAAAGCTTTTACTGGCTAGAATTTACAGGAAAAGTCTGTGCAGACGATTTTGATACTTGTGCGCAACAAATTGATGATAACTTTCACTCAGGCATCCGGTTTGTTATCGGCGATAAGTTACATGTCTCCAATTAGGTGTATCTCAACGATGGTCCAATTAGATTATTGAGGGAGGTGGCAATTTAAGACTGGTACTCGCAGACGAACAATAATAAGCAGTTTTCATGACCAACCCGACACCAACTGACGAACTTCTTCTCGGTACAGCGCCAGACCCTGATTTGCCCGTGCTCGCAATGGATTTGGATGGCACGCTCATCTACACAGACACCACAGCCGAGCTGTTTAAATTGTGCGCGAAATACAAGCCATATTTATTGCCGGTTGCGGGCTATAAAATGCTCACCAATAGGCCACACGCCAAACGTTGGCTTGTGCGTCAGGTGGGGGATTATTTTGACCCGCGCAAATTAGTGACTGAACCCAAAGCTATTCGGTTAATGCAGGATCATAAGAAAAAGGGCGGGCAGGTGTGGCTCGTGTCTGGCTCTGATCAGCTCATGGTAGATGAAATGGCTGCAGAATTAGCCACCTATATTGGCAAGTTTGATCGCATAAAAGGCACAGAAGGTCCTGAGAGCGCTAGCGTCAAAGACGCAATCAACCTGACCTCACAGAACAAAGCGAATTTCCTGACAGAAAACTGTCCGCAGGGTTTTTATTATGCTGGAAACAGCACCCAGGATTACGCTGTCTGGAAAGCCGCACTCAAAGGCTATGGATTTAACGCTCCGGCACAATCTTACAGCCTGACCCGAGAAGATGGTTCAAAAGTCGAGGTGCAGGAAATAGTGCCACGCAAATAGGGGGTATCGTGAAGAAATCGGATCTCCCAACAAAGATTTGTCCTGTTTGCAAACGCCCATTCAATTGGCGCAAAAAATGGGAGAAAGTCTGGAATGATGTGGTTTATTGTTCAGAAAAATGCCGAAGAAACAAACAGGCATAAAAAGTATGAAAATAGCTTTTAAACAATTGTTTTTATATGCCATTTCTACGAAAAACTAAAACTTGAAACATCAAGACTTATTCATAGGCACTGTCATTTCAGACGTGCGTATATTCTGCATCTGTTCGCTCACAATCTGGGCTACTTTGTGAGCAGATTCTAGTGTGAGGTGATTGTCATCAAATAGAAGAGGTTTATCGCTGTCGCAATTGTTGCGCTCACACAATGCATCTACAAGTGATATATAAGATGCCGCGTGAGAATCTGTTTTATTCAATGCGCTCATCATTTCATCGAATGCATAAATATCCTGATTGATGAAAGCAGTCATATTGGTTTTGCCTACCAATTTAGAACGAGCCATCAGAAGGGGTAGGTTGGTGGTATATTCCAACGTTGGCCCCAAAATGATCACCTTGCTAGCACCTGCTTCATTCAGTTTTTCGATAAGATTGTGTAATTTTGTTTCATATGAAGCGTCTGGCGTAGCGCCCCATGCAGTCCAGCGTGCAGAGACAACCACAACAGGTTTTTCCAATTCTGGAATATAGTCTGTGAGGGCTTTTTGAAATAAATCCGTACATCTTGCTTCACCCTTTAGTGGCCATAAGGGAAGGCAACCCGATGCTTGCAGCGGCAGCACTTCATAGTCCGTCAGTGCGTCTTGAAGCGGACCTGTCAAATGCGCACTATGACTATCTCCTAAAAAAATAAGCGGTTGTTTATTGCTCTGTGCTGAAAGGCAAGCATCAACATTATAGCCTTTGCCTCCTGCCGCTGTCGCAGTCGTGATAAAGCAATCTTTACCCCGAGGGGTGAATTGATAGCGATTTTCATCTGTACTGGAATAATTGATAGTCAGTTCAGTGAGCGCATGAATCTCCGGATCAAATTTACGCCAGCGACCTTCAATGCTCAAAATAGATACAGAGATACACACAGTTGCGATGAGGCCGATTGTCGTCACAGAGAGTGTTTGAAATGACGAAACAGCGCGCAGTTTTCGGAAAGGCTGTTCCCAAAATTTCCAAGATAGATACGCAATCACAATAGATAGGCATGTCAGAAGTAGACTATCTGTTAGGCTCAAATGGGTTTTAAGAAAAACGATCTTGTAGAAAATCAGCAAAGGCCAATGCCACAGATATAAGGAATATGAGATTTTACCGATAAAGACGAAAGGCTTTTGGCTTAAGACTAAACCTGTCCACGATTGCAATCCTGCTAAAATGATGAGAGCTGTACCCGCAACGGCATAAATCGCATTCAACCCGGGAAATACATCATCCTTATCAAGCATGAAGATGGAGTAAGCCAGAAGACCAGCCCCCAGAATACCAGCATAATTTTTCAATTTATCAGGCATGCTTTTATCAAAACCATATAAAGCTATTAAAGATCCGACACCCAATTCCCAAAAGCGAGAGGGCAGGAGATAGAAAGCAGCTTCAGATGATTTTGTGAGTAGCCATTGGCTCAGCCCGAAGGAAAAAATCACGCCTAAAGCGATGATATGGGCGCGGTATTTTGCCAATGGTTTTATAAAGCATATCAACCATAAGATAATTGGCGTCACAAAATAAAATTGTTCTTCAACAGCCAATGACCATGTGTGAAGAAGCGGGTTAGATTCGGCCAATACCGAGAAATAACTATAGGCTTTAAAGAAATAGATATTGCTGCCAAAGAGTGACGTCGCAATTGTTGTGCGTCCCAATTCTTCTACTTCGGCAGGCAGCATAAACATCCATGCTGCGATGAATGTTGCCACAACCACAAGCGCGAGGGGCGGCAAAATTCTAAGGGCGCGCCTGCGATAAAAATTGGCGAATGTGAAAGTCTTCTTGTCGATTTCTGCAGTGATGATGGATGTGATCAGAAAGCCGGAAATCACAAAGAAAATATCGACGCCGGTAAAACCACCTGAAAAAGTCGTCATTCCGAAATGATAAAATAGAACTGGTAGAACAGCTATGGTGCGCAGCCCATCAATTTCCGGTCTATATTTCATATCTAAATCTACTCATCCCACGTCAATCAAGTATGCAAATTCTCTTGAGATCTGAGGATGCAATATTGACGCCAATTCCAATGCTTTGGAAAAACCGCCTTAGCCCAACAAATTTTGCCAGAAAGGGGGCGGTAATTCGCCTTCAACAGCTTGTGTCGCGATAAAGCGAAGCGTGGAGAGGGCGCAGTCCATAATTTCTGGGGAAGAAAAAGCTTCCTGATAAACAACATAGGCCGGAAATGAGAAAGTCGGTGCACCCTGAATTTGAAATAAAACGCCTTCATCTAAATGCGTTTGCACAATGCGTTTGGGAAAATAACTCGCGCCTTTATTCCGAATGACCAGATTAACCCCGATAGCACCCAGATTAATTGTCAGTCCTGGATTATGCAGATCGGGGAAAGTGGCAGCATGGGTTGTGCGAAAGGCTTCGCCCCAATCATTATAGATATAATTATCGCGCAGCGGCGTCTCTAAATCAGTGGTCACCAGAATGAGATCATCTTCAAGCAATTGCTCGACATACATGCCGGGGCGTTGCTCTGGCCGATAGACAACAGCTAGATCCATTGTGCCTTCGCTCATTTCTTGGATTAGCCGCTGAGGCATACCAATCTCGCACTTGATTGCAACATTTGGCATTTGCGCTTGAAACTGGGGCACCCATTGCACCAATAAGCGGTTCCACAAACTATATTGCCCGCCAATGATAATCGTGTCGTCATAGCCTTCTGGCACAGCCACATGGTGTTTAGCTTCTTCCCAAACGCGCACCATGGATCGCGCAAACCGATAAAACTGCTGACCGGCTGGGGTGAGGGTGCATCCACCTTTAGATCGATAAAAGAGGGCTTTGCCCAATTGCTCTTCAAGGGATTTGATGCGTGCACTGACTGTCGATTGAGTGACGTTTACGCGTTTTGATGCTTCTATGAAATTACCGCATTCTACGATTGCGAGAAAAGTCTGAGCTTGAACTACATCCATCATATATCGCTTTTTTCGATACAAACTGCCAAATATATTCGTTTGTCCGATTTAATGGGATGCGGTACATGATGTAAATGGAAAAGATAAAAAAGAAGAGGAATACAATCATGTTTACACCAAATATGAGATCAGCGTTGATCGCTCTTATTGCAGCGACAGCTTTTGGCGCAACAGGCTGTATGACAACTCAAAAAAGTTTTGGAGACGAAGTCAGCGACGTTGCGAAAGAGTGGAAAGCTGGCGAGAAAAAAGTCAATTCAGGTGAAGAGCTCATTAAAGACGGGAATAAGCTCGTCAAAAAAGGGAACACCCAAATCAAAGATGGCGAGGCTGAAGAGCGTAAAGCCCAGCGAGCTTTTGATGATGCGACAGCTCAATATGATGCAGCCGTGTTAGGCATGGGTGCTGCGACAAGCCCTGAACAAGCCGAGTCTGAAGCAGAGCGTATTAAATCACTCGATAAAGATGTGAAGAAAACAAAATCTGCACTTCAAGACGCGAAAGATAAACAGAAAAAAGGTAAGAAAAACCTGTCTAATGGTGAAGCCAAAATCAAAAAGGGTGAGGCACTATTAAAAAAAGGCGAAGCCCAAATGAAACAGGTTAAAGAGGAATATAAAAACCTTACACCATAGTGACTTACATCGTTTCACCATGCACTTGGAGCGCCGTGAAAAGCGCTCCATTTTTTATAGGTTCGCACTATTTTAGAAGAAAGTGAAAATTTGTCGGCAATCCATGCAACCAACAGGTAAGGGACGCGTTGTGTTTATGTCTGAGCAAGACACCCCCAGAGGCTGAGCGGCTATTTAGTTAATGCCCCCTCGACTAAATATGACCCTCAGCTTGCATCGGTGCAGGCAGCTTTGTGTATTTTTGGGCACAAGGCTGCCTGTTTGCTGCACAGCCATTTTTACTTCCTCCTTCTTTATGAATATTCCCGCCTTTGCGGATTTATATCTGCTTTGAACAGGGTATAGAATCCTGATTACGGCAGAGGTGATTGTGTCAAATTACAAAGCCGTTTTGGGTTGGCACTCTTATTGCCTTTACCAATGAAAAAGTTTCGATAGGGGACAGTTTTGACGAAACTACAATACAGACCAGAACTTGATGGACTTCGTGCCTTAGCTGTCGTTCCAGTCATACTTTACCATGCCGGTTTACAGTCGCTGTCAGGTGGTTTTTTGGGTGTGGATGTCTTCTTTGTCATAAGTGGGTATTTGATCACCAACATTCTCTATTCAGAAATGTCCTTGGGAAAATTCACGTTTCTAGGATTTTACGAAAGACGAGCACGCCGTATTCTCCCAACATTATTTTTGGTGTGTTTGGCGTGTATTCCTGCTGCTTATTTTTTATTGATGCCTTCAGATTTATATGAATTTGCGGGAAGCCTTGTCTCAGTCAATTTATTTGCTTCCAACTTTTTCTTCTGGAGCCAAACAGATTATTTCGCGTCCAGTTCTGATTTAAAGCCATTGTTGCACACGTGGAGTTTGGCAGTTGAAGAGCAATTCTACATCTTCTTCCCATTTCTCCTATTAGCTATGAGAAAACTGCCACGTAAAACCGTGCTTTACGTTATCCTCGCTTTATCCCTAGGAAGCTTCTTGTTTAGCGTGATCGGAAGCCGACGCTTTTTTGACGCCAATTTCTTTTTATTGCCAAGCCGCGCTTGGGAATTGGGGGCAGGAGCTGCCATTGCTTTGGCATTGGGTGGACGCATTCTATCGCCGTCACGTCTGACACAAATAGGCAGTTGGACAGGTATTATAATGGTGGTGGGAAGTTATATCTTCCTAGACAAAACCATGCTCATGCCTGGGTTGTTTTCATTATTTCCAGTGCTTGGAACCGTTTTAATTATTTGCTGTACAGGCCATACAGGAACGCTTTCTACACGCTTAATGACTTTAAAACCAATGATTTGGATCGGGCTCATTAGCTATAGTGCTTATCTTTGGCACCAACCAATATTTGCTTTCGCCCGTCATATGAGCTTGTTCGAACTTTCTCTTACAAACATGATATTTGTCATTGGTCTGACTTTGGTATTGGCTTGGCTGACAACCAAATATGTCGAAGCGCCGTTTAGAAATAGAAAGACATTCAACTTCACAAAAATAGTACAAGTTTCGTCGGCATTGTGCGTCTTGATCATTGCGATTGGGATTGTTGAGTATTCAAGCCACGGTATGCCGGATCGTAAGCATGGTTTGGCAGCTAATATTGAGCAGGCTTTTCAAAAAACCGAAGGTTTATCGCCCAATTGCCACATGTCTCCTCTTCCGCGTGATTGTATAAAAGCAGGGTCAGCAGATCGTAAGACAATCGCCGTTTGGGGAGATTCTTTTGCGATGCACCTTGTTGATGGTGTGATTGCATCCGAACCCGATGTGAATTTGTATCAGCTAACAATGCATTCTTGTCCGCCAATTCGCGATGCCACGCCTTTTAATCCGTGGGGCAATGGACAAAAAGGAGCAAATTGGACGCAGCAATGCCAATCGTTCAACAATCAAGCGTCTCAATTTATAGCCGATAATCCTGACATTGATACCGTAGTGCTTTCTTCGCAATTTGCTCAGATTGTGAGAGCTGAATATTTTGTGTCCAATGACAATCAACACATCACAACTTCGGTTGAAACGGTCGAGCCTAAGATTTTAGATACAATTGCATGGCTTAAAAAGGCCGGCAAAGAAGTCGTCATTATCGGACCAATGCCAAATAGCGATCACAATATTGGTCGATGTCTGGCAAAGAGCCAATGGTTTGGCTTATCTGGCAAAGAAAATTGTCTCTTACACACAAATGAGCTTGCAAAAGGCGAATTACAGATTGAAGGTCTGCTGACAGACTTGGCCATGCATCATCGTGTGCTTTCACTCAAGAATGAGCTTTGCCATGATGGTGTTTGCGATGTTATGGTAGCAAACACACCCCTATATTATGATGGCGGACACCTCACAACTGAGGGCTCAAGAGCACTCGGAAAAGCGCTTCATTTTTATGATTTTATTTTAAATGATGCGCGGGAGAAAAGAGCAGGTTAGTGCTAGTTTGTGCGCAGTTCCTAGATTCTTAGGTGATTTTTAATTGCTTATGCGCGTGACTTCACTCCCATAATCAGCAGCCATAATAGTAATCCGATTTCGCCTATCATTGCAGCAATAGCCACAAATGGCTCAATCTGAGGCTGAAGCTGCGCGTAGTTTGGCAATAAAACCATAGCCAGCGTGTCGCAAATATAGGCGATGCCCGCGATTGATAAAAATGCACCTAAAGCTTTGGGTAATAGGCCTGATTTCCAAATCAGATAGCTGATAAGTAAGAGATGTATCCCAAAAAATAGCAATGAAATCATAAAGCCATCAAGATGGGCTTCTGCATATTGCAGGATCATATCGTTTTGATAGTCGCTCGGCATTGCACGCAATCCGCCTTCTGCAATGTTGAGGATAGAGGCGAGATTTAAAACCGCTGCGCCATGTATAAACACATAAGCAAGACGCATCCAGGCTGCCAGCATGGAGAGGGGCTTATTTGTATTGGCAAACAGATGAAACAGCATCCATGTCATCAATATATCAAGTGCGAGGATAGCCAGATAAGCAGTGATTCCCAATCTAAGCAGGGACATATTTCCCCTAATATTGTCAGCAGTTTGTGCTGCATTTCCGGGTACAATAAGTGATTGAGATACGAGAAAATAAGCCGATCCACCAATGAGGGCGATAAATAAATATACGAGGCCAGTAAGGTGAGCAAAAGTCGGAGTAGCACGATCATGAGATGTCATTTTCATTTTCCAAAAGCTTTGTGTTTTCCAGCTCCTTTAATGATTTGAACCGGTGATGGCCGTTAGATACTCTATCAAATTTGTATAATATATTGCTGAAATTATGAATTTAGGTATACATATATGTATGGATTGGCGATCAATAAAATTCGACTGGAATAAAGCACGCGCTTTTCTCGTGACGGCAGAAGAGGGTTCATTATCGGCCGCTGCAAGAGCGCTTGATATGAACCAACCCACGCTTAGTCGTCAGGTGTCTTCCTTTGAAGAAGAATTAGGCGTCAGTCTGTTTGAGCGTGTTGGCAAAGGCCTTGAACTCACCCCGCATGGTCTTCAACTTGTGGATCATGTGCGCGCAATGGGCGAGGCGGCCGTGCAGTTTTCTTTAACCGCGACAGGCCAGATTGATCAGATTGAGGGCGTCGTCGCAATCAGCGCTTCTGATGCTGTCTCAACCTATATTCTACCTGATATGATGGTTGATATCAGGCGCGCAGAGCCGGGCGTCATTTTGGAAATTGTTGCCACCAATACATTGAGCGATTTAAGGCGACGCGAAGCTGATATTGCTGTGCGCCATGCCCAACCAATCGAGCCAGATTTGATTGGGCGCAAAGTGCGCTGTGTCAATTGTTGGTTATATGCGACGCCAGACTATTTAGCCTCAATTGGTGCACCGGCATCACTTGCAGATTTGAACAATGCTGATTTCATCGGTTTTGGCGATAATACCCAATTATTACAGGGCTTAAATGCAATAGGTATTCCGGCATCGCCTGATAGTTTCAAACTCTCTTGTGAGAATGGAACAGTAAGTTGGGAACTGGTTAGAAAAGGACTGGGCATCGGTATTATTACGGAAGATATTGCGCTCAATTTTCCAGAGCTCATTCGTGTGCCCGTGCCACAAACACCGATACCAGTTAGTTATTGGTTAGTTGCCCACAAAGAATTGCGCACCAATCGCCGCATAAGATTTGTTTTTGACAGATTGGTTGAAGCTTTCGCGAAATATCCTCAACCCTAGAAAAGCCAGAATCTCTTCTTATCTCTATGTCAGTGCATAAACGCATTTAAAGATAGATGAGGATCATGGGAAACAATCACATTCGCACTTTTATGCTTATTGCAGGGCTAACAGCCTTGTTTATGGGTATTGGTTTTATGCTTGGCGGGCAGGTGGGTATGATTATCGCACTTGTGCTTGCGGGCGCGGGTAATTTCATCAGTTATTGGAATGCTGATAAGATTGTTTTATCCATGTATAAGGCAAAAGAAGTGGACGAACATGACCGCGATCCACTGATTGCTGGTTATGCCAAAGATGTGAAAGATATGGCGCGCAATGCAGGCATGCCAATCCCGCGTATCACCATTATTGAAAATCACCAGCCAAATGCCTTTGCCACAGGCCGAAACCCAGAAAATGCTGCCGTTGCAGCAACAACAGGTTTGCTACAAATGCTCAACCGACGTGAAGTGCGCGGTGTGATGGGGCATGAGCTCGCTCATGTGAAAAATCGTGACACGCTGACAATGACCATTACCGCGACAATTGCTGGTGCGATTTCGGCATTGGCAAACTTTGCAATGTTTTTTGGCGGCAACCGCGAAAGAACAGGCGGTCTGATTGGCACAATCGCGATTATGTTTTTAGCGCCTATGGCCGCCAGTTTGGTGCAAATGGCAATTAGCCGTGGACGCGAATATGAAGCAGATAAGGGCGGCGCTGAAATCTCTGGTGACCCAGAAGCCTTGGCGAGTGCTTTACAAAAAATTGAGCAGATCGCTCATGGTACAAGTCGCGCTGCGATGAATGAGCAAGCCGAACGCAATCCGGCCACGGCGCATATGTTTATCATCAACCCATTAAATGGCAGGGGCGGTGACAAGCTGTTTTCAACACATCCGGCAACGCACAACAGAATTGCCGCACTGATGAAGCTGAAAGTCGATACAAAGTCGACACCAAACGCGCAGCCAGAGCACAGAAAACGCACAAAAGCTGACGTTAAATTGCCCGCTTTTGCCCAACCGATTGATAAAAAAAGCGATAGCAATGACCCGTGGAAATAAGATTTAGTGCTTCTTTGAAAAGCAGCTAACCAGATGGTCAAACACGGCCCTGATACGTGGATCGTGTTTGAAATTTTCATGCGTCACGACCCAAACGCTCATATCCGCAACGATAAAATCAGGCAATATTCGTACAAGATTTGGGTCTTTATTACCGGCTGGAATTTGCGCCACTGCAATGCCCAGCCCCGCACGCGCTGCGGATAAGTGAGCGGGATGATTATCACACTTTAACACGATGTTTGCATCGCTAAAATGTGGACTGATTGACTGGGCAATCGCAATATCAGTCCTGTTTCTATCTGGTCCGATCAGATTATGCATTTCAAAATCAGAGAGATTTTGCGGTATGTCACGTTTTGCCAGATATTTTTTACTGGCGAAAAAACCAAGCTGAATCGGGGGAAGTTGCTTGGCTATAAGGGCATCTTGATGGGGAGCTATCGTGCGGATAGCAATATCAACTTCTTGGTCCAATAGATTGGCTGGCTTATTGCTCAATTCCAATTCTATTTGAATAGCAGGATGGACTTCATTGAGCGAAGTGAGGAAATTAGGCACGACCTCGATACCCATAAAATCAGGTACGCTTAGTCTAACTCTTCCTGAAATTTCTCCTTTTTTAACAGTAGATTGGCGAACGAATAAATCTGATGCAAGCGCCATTTTCTTAGCTGCGTCATGCAAGTTTCTTGCTTTTGGGGTGGGGGTGAGGCCATTGACCGAACGCGTAAATAGCACACATCCCAAAGCATGTTCTAGTATTTCTAAACGTTTGCGCACTGTAGGCTGGGATAAGCCAAGCTTTCTTGCTGCAGCAGATAAACTGCCTTCTTCCAGCACGGCCAGAAAGATGCGTTGATCATCCCATGATATTTGATTGCTCATAAAATAATGACTAGCTGATGAAAATAATTAGTCAATTTATTTGCAGCGATTTTTCATCCAGATTTCGGTCATTCTTGTGATGGAGATTTAAAATGCAAAATGGAAAAATAGCGTGTGTATTGGGCGCAACAGGCGGTGTTGGCGGAGCAATCACAGAGGCTCTGCTCGCACGTGGGTGGCGGATAAATGCGTTAGTGCGTGATGTTAAAAAAGCTCAGAAAATTTTTGCAGAAGACGTAAACTGGGTGCAGGGCGATGCGATGATCCGACATGATGTAATTAAAGCAGCTACAAATGCGTCTGTCATTATTCATGCGCTTAATCCACCTGGATATAGCAATTGGTCCAAACTGGTTTTACCTATGATCGACAATACAATTTTCGCAGCCGAGCAGATTGGTGCGCGAATTGTTTTACCGGGGACAATTTACAATTATGATCCCGTAAATACGCGTTTAGTTAATGCTGAAACGCCTCAAAATGCGAAAAGCCGTAAAGGCAAAATCAGGGTGGAATTAGAAAAGCGATTAGAAAGGGCATCTGCAAATTCACCTGTTTTAATCTTGAGAGCAGGGGATTTTTATGGCTCTGATTTACGTTCTAGCTGGTTTTCGCAGGCTATGATCAAAGCGGGTAAACCTGTAACAAAGATAACCATGACTGCACGCGGTGCAGGTCACTCTTGGGCCTATCTACCTGATCTTGCTGAATGTTTTTCACGCTTGATTGAAATACCAGAAAAATTGAAGGACTTTGAAGTTTTGCAATTTGAAGGTCTTTATGAGCAAACCGGCCATGAAATGGCGGATTCAATAGAGCGCATACTTGGCCGTAAAATAAAGCGTGCGACGTTTCCATGGTGGGCGATGCAATTGCTTGCGCCTTTGGGCGGTTTCCCAAGAGAAGCAGCCGAGATTGCACCATATTGGAAATACCCGATGAAGCTGGATAATACACGCCTTATCCAGCTGTTGGGTGAAGAAATTCACACTCCATTAGATGCAACCATCTATTCTAGTTTGATAGATATGAAATGTTTGAGCTCGTGAAGAGATTACTCAGATAGACAAGCAATCTCATCCCAGATACACAAAAGTGATAGGGGCTAGCTATGTCGTGCATCAGAGCCTTTTTCAAATTGTGTAAAGTCATTGAAAAGCTGGGAGAAGATGAAATGCAAGAGCAAGTGATATCTCCTTTTTTCTCGGTGATCATCGTCAATTTTAATGGCGGTGATTATCTACAAGGCGCAGTCGATTCTTTAAAACGTCAAAACTTTCAAGACTTTGAGCTATTTGTTATCGACAATGACTCTTCCGATACCTCTATGGAAACATTAGACGTTACTGGTTTAGATCGCGTCCATCTCATGCCCGAAGCTGAAAATCACGGCTTTGCCAAAGGCAATAATTTAGCCGCTAAATTAGCAAATGGAGAGTGGCTTGTTATGCTCAATCCTGATGCTGTGGCAGATGAAAGCTGGTTGGAAAAAATTGCGGGCGGGATAGATAAATTTCCAGCCATCAAAATGTTTGCCAGCGCACAATATAGTTTAGATGAACCTGGCATTATGGATGGTGCAGGAGATAATTATCACGTCTTTGGAATACCTTGGCGGGGAGGGTTTGGGCGTTCAGTTTCAGAAATGCCAAATACGGGAGAATGCTTCAGCCCTTGTGGAGCTGGTGCCGTATTTCATCGCCAGACTTTTCTCGATATTGGTGGATTTGATGAAAGCTTCTTTTGTTATTGTGAAGATGTGGATTTGGCATTTCGCTTGCGACTAAATGGTGAAAGATGCATCTTTTTGCATGATGCAATGATCCACCATGCGGGCAGTGCGTTATCCGACAAAGTGGGCGATTTTGCTCTCTTTCATGGCACTCGCAATCGGGTCTGGGTTTTCCTGCAAAACATGCCGCCCATTGCGCTTTTTCTTTTTATGCCAATGCATATAATTGCAAACCTTTACATCTTCGCGAGACGCGGGTTTGAAATGACTTTTATACGGGCCATATCTGCCAGTTTCAAAGACTATAAAAGCGTGATGAAGCGACGCAAAATCGTTCAAGCGAGTCGCAAATTGGGAAGTTTGCAGATCATAAGCATGATGACATGGAACCCACGCTTATTGTCCAATCGGCTAACAGATGTTCGAGAGTATACCCACAAATAATCGATACGCATTAAACAGTAAGTCGTGACTGATGTATGATCAATATCGTTCGATTTTCGTAATATAGGCAATTGCGGTTGACGCGTTTACAGTTGAAAGCTAACGCTTTGGCTGTTAATTTTGTATGGTAAACAGTCGAATTAAGGGGGCCCTATGAAGGGGATTATATTAGCCGGAGGAACGGGCTCCCGTTTATTTCCAGTCACAATGGGTGTCTCAAAACAGCTTGTCCCAGTTTACGACAAGCCAATGATCTATTATCCGCTAAGTGTCTTGATGCTGGCGGGTATTAAAGATGTTCTGATCATTACCACACCGATTGATATGCCAGCTTTTCAGCGCTTGCTCGGTGACGGATCCCGCTTCGGTATTAATATAGAATTTGAAATTCAAGATGCCCCAAATGGTCTGGCTGAAGCATTCATCATTGGAGAAAAATTCCTTAATAATGAACCTGCTGCATTGATCCTTGGCGACAATATTTTCTACGGTGCAAATTTGAAAAATATTTGTACTCAAGCAGCTCAACGCAAAGAGGGTGCGACTGTATTTGCTTATAAAGTCGCTGACCCAGAACGCTATGGTGTCGTTGAATTTGATGAAACAAACACAGCGCTTTCAATTGAAGAAAAACCTAAAAAAGCTAAATCAAACTGGGCTGTAACAGGACTTTATTTTTACGATAAGCAAGTTGTTGATATCGCTAAAGCTGTTGAGCCATCACCGCGCGGTGAATTAGAGATCACAGATGTTAATCTGGCTTATCTCAAACAGGGCAATCTGAAAGTAGAGCAATTTGGTCGCGGTTATGCTTGGCTCGACACAGGAACACATGACAGTTTGCACGAAGCATCTTCATTTGTGCGGACAATTGAGCACCGTCAGGGAATCAAGATTGCCTGCCCAGAGGAAATAGGGTTCGACCTTGGCTATTTATCAGCCGATCAGCTGGTTGCAGCGGCGCAACCTCTTAAGAAAACCGAATATGGTCAGTATTTGATCCGCTTGGCGCAGGATAAAGGTTAATTTCATGGAAGTTCGTGATTTAGGTCTGGATGGTGTGAAAGAAATTACACCAGCCCGTTTTGGCGATGCGCGTGGATTTTTCAGTGAAACCTATAGCGAACAACGCTTTAGTGATGCTGGTCTGCCGACAGGGTGGGTGCAGGATAATCATTCGCTGTCAGCTGAGGCATTTGTATTGCGGGGGTTACACTTCCAGACAGATCCGTTCGCTCAGGATAAATTAGTGCGTGTTTTGAAGGGCGAAATCTTCGACGTTGCTGTGGATATCCGTAAAAATTCGCCCGATTATGGAAAATGGGTTGGCATTACTTTGACGGCCGAAAAGGGAAATCAAATCCTTGTTCCTAAAGGCTTTGCGCATGGTTTTCTAACACTGACACCCAATGTTGAAGTGGCCTATAAAGTCACCTCTGGATATGCGCCCGAAAATGACCGGGGGATTATCTGGAATGATCCTGCGATTGGCATTGATTGGCCTCTAAACGGGCATGAACCACAGCTTTCAGGCAAAGATGCGGTCGCGCCATTATTGGCTGATGTTGACAATAATTTTGAATATAAACAAGGCTAAGGCAAGCAATGAAAATACTTGTAACTGGTGGTGCAGGCTTTATTGGGTCAGCAGTGTGTCGACACCTTATCAAGGATAAAGGCGTTTCTGTCGTCAATCTGGACAAGCTCACATATGCTGCAAATCTTGAGTCTCTAAAAGAGATACAGGATAATCCAAATTATGCCTTTGAACAGGTCGATATTTGCGACCGCGAAGCTGTCTTAGCTGTCTTGAAAAAGCACTCGGTTGATGCGATTATGCACCTTGCTGCTGAAAGCCATGTGGATCGCTCGATAGATGGTCCGTCTGCTTTTATGGAAACAAACATCATTGGGACATACTCAATGCTGGAAGCC
Organism: Hirschia baltica ATCC 49814; assembly: GCF_000023785.1. Lineage (NCBI taxonomy): Bacteria > Pseudomonadati > Pseudomonadota > Alphaproteobacteria > Hyphomonadales > Hyphomonadaceae > Hirschia > Hirschia baltica. The sequence continues at coordinate 6,145 of NC_012983.1, read as the reverse complement.
GCGCGGCATTATTGGAAAGACACTCTAAATAGTTCTGATAAATTCCGTTTCCATCACATCTCAACGGATGAAGTTTTTGGTGATTTACCTTTTGATGACAGCTTGTTTACTGAAACAACACCTTATGCGCCTTCGTCTCCGTATTCAGCTTCTAAAGCATCATCAGATCATTTAGTTCGCGCTTGGGAGCGTACATATGGGCTGCCTGTTGTGATGACGAATTGTTCCAACAATTATGGACCGTTTCACTTCCCAGAAAAGCTGATTCCATTGGTGACTTTGAATGCACTGGAAGGCAAAACGCTACCTGTGTATGGCAAGGGTGATAATGTGCGTGATTGGCTCTATGTGGAAGATCATGCAGTAGCGCTTGCAACAGTCCTCGAGAAGGGAAAATTGGGGGAGAGCTATAATATTGGCGGCAATTGTGAGCGCACAAATCTTGGTGTTGTTGAGAGCATTTGCGACATTCTTGATGAACGTGGCCGAATAGATAAACCGCGACGTGAATTGATTGAATTTGTGACTGACCGTCCTGGCCATGACATGCGATACGCGATTGATGCCAGCAAGATTAAAAATGATCTTGGTTGGGAACCAAGTGTCACATTTGAAGAAGGTTTAACCAAAACAATAGACTGGTATCTAGCCAATGAGTGGTGGTGGAAACCAATTCGTGAAGGTCGTTATTCTGGTCAGAGATTAGGCAAATAATTGTCACAAATCAGAGCGACGTCTGACCAGTAAATGAGCATAGAAATAGTATAATTAGTCTGATTGAAGTTATATTCGAGTTTTAGGGCTGGTATTGCATGTGTTTCTTTGCAATTAGCTTTTGCGACACACAGGTCTAAATTGGTGAAGAGGCTTTGTATCTTTTGAGACGTAGAAATAGAAGTATAAAAAAGCCGATAGTTGCCGTTTTGCTAGATGCCCATTTAAAAGGATATCCGACTGCTTGCGGTTATATTAGGCTTATATTGCCTCTGACTCAAAGTGCAGTGCTAAACGAATTTGATGTTCGTTTCGTTTCTTTGGACGCTCTAAGTGAACTCAAACCAGATATTGTTATTGTGCAAAGATTGGCAATATCTACTCAAGAAGATGTTTCTTATCTGATATCATTTTGTCGTAAGTCGAATACACCAATGGTGTATGAATTGGATGATGATATTACGTCATTGGACAGCGAACACTCTGAGTATGATCATTATAAAAAAATGAGCGTCTTTGTGCGTGCTTTATGTGAAGCAGCGGATGAGGTATGGGTTTCAACAAATGAGCTGTTAACACGGTTACAGGCATTGAACCCGAACATTTTGAAAATCGCGAACGAATTAGATGACCGCATTTGGAAAAGTTCAAATACATCCATTGAAGAACTAACTGATGCTGAAGAAACAGCCCCATTATTGAATGTTTTATATATGGGTTCAGCCACTCATGGCGGTGATTTTTTCTCTCTTTTATATCCATCCTTCGAGAAACTTCGTAGTGAATATGGAAACCGGGTAGAGTTAAGTTTGATTGGTGTCTTGCCGGACGAGGATCTCGTTGATGGGATTAATTCAATTGAAATACCTTATGGAGTGGGGAGTTCTTATCCTGCTTTTGTAAGCTGGCTTCAAGGCTTGAAGGGCTACAATGTTGGTGTCGCTCCACTTGTTAGCAACACATTCAATCAATCCAAAAGTCATATCAAATGGCTTGAATATTCGGGGATGGGCCTCGTCACTCTCGCAAGTAATTGTGGAGAATACGGGGAATCAATCGAAACGGGTGTAACTGGAATTCTTTGCGAGAATAATGAGCTAGGAATTTATAAGGCGCTATGTGGCTTCTTAGAAAAGCCTGAGCAACTCTCAAAGCTTCAGACTTCAACCCAAGGCTTTTTGGAAAACCATCTAAACAATCTTGATGGACATTCAAAAAGACTTTTGCAGATGCAGAAGCTCCTAAAAGAGAATAGTAATTCCAGGCATTCAGAAGAGAATTTGTATTCGCAGTATTCTGATAGATGGAAAGCGAATTAGTTTGTGCCGTTTGAAGAAACTGGTTCTAGTTTAAAAATACCTTTGAATATAGTTGTGTAGCTTGAATAGGAATTTCTCATGAGTTCGGACAATGCAGGGATGCCAATTGAGGCAACGAAATTTACTGGTATGAAACCACTGCATTTGCAGCGACCCGACGGTTGGATAGGGCACATTCCCTTTAGCTTTTGGTTGGTGGAAAACTTAAAACCAAAAAGAATTGTTGAACTTGGTACGCATACGGGAAATTCCTTCTTCTCTTTTTGTCAGATCGTTGAGAAGCTCGAACTTGAAACCGAATGTATTGCTGTGGACACCTGGCAGGGTGATGAGCATGCAGGTGAATATAGTGATGTAATTTACAATAGTGTGAATGAACATGCGCAGAAAAAATATCCGAATATAGCAAGCTTAATGCGCAGCCTTTTTAATGAAGCTGTTGGCTCCTTTGATGATGGTTCTATTGATTTGCTTCATATTGACGGGCTGCATACTTATGATGCCGTCAAAGATGATTATGAGACGTGGATTGATAAACTTGCACCAAATGGAGTGGTGATTTTTCATGATACAGCAGTGCGCGATCGCGGCTTTGGTGTTTACCAACTTTGGAATGAATTAAAACAAAAGCATGGTGGATTTGAATTTATCCACTCGAACGGATTGGGTGTGCTAGCGCCTAAGGGCATTTCAAACCTACAAATAGAATGTCTCATCAAGAGCGGTGAAAACTTTAAGCAGACACAAGAAATACGCTCGCATTTTGAATCGCATGCATCGACAATTGTGGGGCAATACGAAAAGAAGTTTTTCGCTGAATTGATGGCAGAAAAAACAGAGCAACAAACTCTGTTACAACAGCATTATAATGCACTTGGTGGGCAGCTAGAGGCGGCACAGCAGGAACGAGACCAGGTACAAACTAGACTTGAAGAAGCAAACTCTCAGGAGAAATTGCTACAGGAAAATTACAGCGCTCTAAATGGCCAACTTGAAACGGCGAAACAAGAACGCGATCGCTTGCAGGTTTTACTTAACGAATCCATGGATCAACAGGGCTTGCTCCAAAAACATTATGATTCATTAAGCAAAGAATTAGAGGCCACTCAAAAAAATCGAGCTAAACTTGAACAGGATCAAGCTAATCTAGAGGGTGATCGTCTAGAACTTGAGCAGGAGCGAGATAAATTAGAGCATGATTGCAAGGCTTTGGAAAAGAAAGTTGAGCTTGTCACATTGCGTTCGCAAGCCCAACAGACAGAGTGTGATGCGCTTCAAGAAAGAATTCTGATAAGCGAAGTTGCACTAATTGAGCAGCGTAACCGCGAAGAGCGCACAAGTGCCAATTGGGAAGAAGATAAAATACGCCTAGCTCAGCTTGAAGATGAATTCATTCAAGTAACTCGCAGACTTCAAGGGGGAATCAAATCTCGGATGATTCATATAATCAGAGATATCAAAACGTTTGGTGTTGATGTTGTTAGAAAAGTACTTGGTAAGAATTCTCGTATTCGGAATACACTTCTTATCACCAAACAAGCTATTCTCATTCGTCGTTCAGGACTATTTGATTCAACTTACTATCGTGAGCAACTTCCAGATCATCAGAAATCAGAGATGGACCTTATCGGGCATTATATCTCAAGCGGTGATCAATCGGGTTTAAAGCCAAATAAATTCTTCGACCCTGTATTTTATCGTCAAACATACCATGATCTTAGAGATCTCCCCATAACAACGTTGGAACATTACATCTCCAATGGGTCTCATGAGGGGAGGGCTACATCCTCAGAATTTGATAGTGGTTTCTATCGTAAGCTACATGAGGATATAGCTGCTATTGGAATTGATCCATTAAAGCACTTTCTACAAAATGGACAGTTTGAAGGTCGTAAGGCTGTAGCTGATAAGTTGAGCATGGAATCTGAAGGGGCTTCGTTTTTTCCTTTGGTTGGTCGTCACAATTTTGAACAAAGTCTATTTGAGTTGGGCGCGCCGGGTTCTAATGTTGATGATATTCTTCCAAAAACATCGATTTTAAACAACGAACCATTATCTGCGAAAGTGGATGTCATTATTCCTGTTTATGGCGGCGAAACGGAAACCAAAACATGTATTGAATCAACGATTAAATACATGTCTGATAATAAGTCATTTGGTAAATTATACCTCGTTGATGATTGCGGCCCTGAACCAGCTTTAAGAGCAGCATTGCCTGATTATGCAAAAACAAACGAAAATATTGTGCTGCTGGTCAATGATGAAAATCTTGGTTTCGTCAAAAGCGTAAACAAAGCCATGAAAGCCAGTGACCGCGATGTGGTTCTATTGAACGCTGACACCGAAGTGCATGGTAATTGGCTAGATAGAATGACGCGCCAAGCATTGTCACACTCAAATGTGGCAACAGTGACAGCGTTTTCAAACAACGCAACAATCTGTACATATCCAGCAATTGGAGGCGCGCCGGAGCTACCTAATGGGTATAGTCTTGCCCAATTGGATGATGCTTGTTCGCAAGCCAATGAATTAAGAGCCGTTGAAATGCCGACTGGCGTTGGGTTTTGCATGTTTATCAGTCGGGCCAGTTTATCCGAAATTGGGTATTTCGATGAAGAATACGGCAAGGGGTATGGGGAAGAGAATGACTATTGCCAGAAAGCTTTGGCAAATGGATGGAAAAACATTCTTGCTGGGGATGTATTTGTTTTCCATCATGGAAGTGTAAGTTTTGGAGAAAGTGCTGCTGCTGAACAATTGGTGGGCGGTGAAATATTGCGCAACAGATATCCAGATTACGAGCCTTCTGTTTCTCGGTGGATTGAGTGTGATCCTGCATTGCCTTTACGGTTCAGTGTGTCTGCCAAGCTTATCCAGCAAAGTAATAAACCTAGATTGATGCATGTTTTGCACCCTTGGGGCGGGGGAACAGAGAAACAAGTTGCTGAACTGATTGAAAACACATCTGCCGAAGCGCTTCACATGGTGATGATCACACAGGAACTACCCGATGGTTTCATGTTTGCATTCTTATTGCCAGAGGGTGAACAATGGCGACGTTTTGAATTCAAGGCGCAAAAACTCAGCGAAACGATACCTATCTTAGACGCTTTAGGAGTAGATAAGGTTCACTTCCACCACGCACTAGTTGTTATGGATGAAATGGATGATTTCCTTGCCGTCTATGACGGTGAATATGACTTATCTATACATGATTACTCATTGGTTTGTCCGCGCAATAACCTCATTAACTCGGAAGGAAGCTATTGTGGTGAACCGGATGAATTTGGGTGTCTTAAATGCTTACGCGAAAAACCAGACCCTCGCAGCAAAGATATCATAATGTGGCGTCAGAAGGGACGTAATATCTTAAATAACGCTGCTAGAATTGTGTGTCCGACAATAGATGTCGCGAGTCGGATTCAAAAGTATTCTTCAAATGAAAACATCGTCGCTGTTCCCCATGAAAAGGAGTTATACCACCCTAAAAGGGAGGTCACACTTTCAAAGCTTGGGCCTGCTGACACGCTGAAAATAGTGTCCATCGGTATCATGGCCCAGCATAAGGGTGGTGGTTTTCTTCTTGATTGCATTGAACAAAGCGTACTGCAAAAAACCAATATTGAATGGGAGATTATTGGGGAATTCCCGAATGAGTTTGATAAACGCGTATCTGCTTTATCTGGCGTATTGAAGGTGACTGGCAGATATGCAGCGGAGGAATTACCTGAGCTGATATCTACTGCAAATCCTCATCTAGTCTTTTTTCCTCAACACTGCGCCGAGACATATTCTTATACGTTGAGCGAAGCCTTCTCTGCTGGTTTGCCTATTTTGGCTCCACAATTGGGCGCATTCTCGGAGCGGGTTAGCGGTGTATCTGCATGCTGGCTTTATGATTCCGAGAAAAGTGCAATTGAAGTCGTCCAACAGATTATCGAATTAAAGAATTTGGTGTTTCAAACAGGTGATTTAGATAGTGTGCCGGATGCAACATTTGATACACCTAAAGATGTCAAACTTTTGGAAGACTTCTATGAAAAGGAATACATAGACGCTTAGCATCTATTAGCGGCCAATTTATCCCACAGTGAAATAACTGGTCTATATTT